>CALEMO010000374.1 GCA_937910825.1 uncultured Solirubrobacterales bacterium
TCGCAATTACGCCGAAGCCCAGATTAATCTGGCCACTATCAATACGAACGACCCGCCAGATACTTTCGTCGATCTGCTCAACTCCTTCAAGAAGGCCTTCGACCCGTACGACTACTTCGGGACCCAGGACGAGAGCGAATATACGATGGACGTGACCGGCCGCTACGCCGCGCGTTTCGTCAAGAATTCCGCTCCCCGCAAGCGGCCGTTCTTTCTTTATTACTCGACCCCCGGTCCGCATGCCGAAGATACAAACCACGCCCAGGGTCTGAGGCCCGGCGCGCCCGAGCCTGATCCGCGTCCACCGGCGCGCTACGCAGATACCTTCGATAACGTCGAACTGCCCAAGCCGGCGTCGTTCAACGAAGCGGACGTCTCCGACAAGGCGAGCAATCTGAGCTCGCAGCCGCTGCTGAGCGATGCCCAGATCGAGGGTATCCAGGACAACTACCGGGGTCGCTTGGGGGCCCTCAGGGCGGTTGACGATCAGGTCGGCCGCATCGTCCGCCAGCTCAAACGTTCCGGCGAATACAAGAACACCTACATCATCTTCAACTCGGACAACGGCTATCTGCAGGGGGAGCACCGCCTGCGCAGCTCGAAGTTCCTGCCTTACGAGAACTCGGTCACCGTGCCCGCGTTGATCAGAGGGCCGGGCATCAAGAAGGGCCGCACACTCAGAGGCGCCGCGATGGATGTTGATGTCACCCGGACGATCCTCGACATCGCGAACGTCAAGTCCGGCCGCAAGATGGATGGCATCTCGCTCTTGCCAGCGGTTCGTGGCAAGAAGCGCCTTCCTTCCCGAAAGATCCCGCTCGAAGCGCTGCGGCCGCTTTTCCGCTTCTACTCGCCGATCACCGCCTTCGACTTGCCCTACTACGGAGTGCGCACGGCGAACTACAAGTACGTTCACTGGTCCTTCGAAGAAGTAGAGCTCTATGACTTGAAGAAGGACCCGGACGAGCTGGACAATCTGGCCGGCGATCCCGCCTATGCCAGCAGAGTTTCCTACCTTGAGTCTGTGGCCAGCAGGCTCAGGGAGTGCCGTGGCGAGACCTGCCGCTGAGCGGCCGCCCGGCGCACCGGGAGCCTACTGGCCGCAACCCTGGAGCTGTGAAGACGGAGGGGCCCGCCGTTGGGGTGTGCCCGAGGGGCAGCCGGGCCTTGACATCAAACCGGGTGAGGGCCTCAAGGTGGAGGCCCTCAAGGACGCATTTGCAAATGACCTGCTGATCAGGCGGCAACCCGGAGAACTGTTCTCCCTGAGGCATGAGCTGCCGGTCGGTGACCCGCTGCGAGGCGCGGTGCACGGTTGGGTCGAGCAGCTCGATCCGGATACCCTGGAGGTCCTGCGCTCGAGTCCGAAGCTATCGGCCGGGCGGTACTGGCCCGGCGGAATCGCGGCCCACGCGAACGGGGACATCTACATGGTGTTCGGCCACTGGGCCCACCGACTGAGCGCCGGGCTAGACGTGCTGGCCAGTCACCGGCTGCCAGTGGACGGACCACACAACTCTTTCGTGATCCTTTCCGGTGGCGAGCTGGTGACCAAGAACTGCGACGCGCCAGAGGGGCTGGAACCGTCGACCGTTTCGGTGCTGGACTCCGAGACGCTGCAGCCGGTGGCCCGTCCGCTCAAGCTGCCCGAGTCAAGCATCGCGCGGCTCGCCTGTGACGGAGAAAACGTCATCGCGGTGGGAACGGAGACGATTTTTCGGCTGAAGCTCGACCGGAGGGCCGGCGAACTTTTGATCGATGAAACCTGGCGCCCGAGATACGGGCCGTCACCCGGCCGCAGCTACGGCTGGGATCCGGTTATCACCGACGATCACGTCTTCTGGATGGACAACGGTCGCAATTGTACCGACTGGTCGATGCGCGATTCCGGCGACGCTCCCGACCCGGTGAGGCTGTGGTGGGCCCGCCGGGACGACTCGGAAAACGTGCGATCGGTCGAAATCAGCGGGCTGCCTTTCGGGACTGAATCGAACCCGCCCGGCTGGGACCCGGAAACGGGAACCGTGATCGCCTACGACGCAGGCAACGCGGTGATCAGGGCCTGGCGCGTTGAAGGCGACGAGCTGACACCGCTGTGGCGAAGGGACGATTTCGCCCACGCCGGGCACCTGATCGTCTTTCCCGATACCCGCGAACTGGTCTGCCAGGACTGGTCGGATCTGGAAGTTCTGCGACGGCCCGGCCTGCGAAAGCTGTTGCGGCCGGGCATCCGCTTCTTCGGCCGCTCGCGCTTTGTTCGACAGAGGTCCGGTGCGATCGGCAACGACCAGCTGGTGGTACTTGACCTTGACACCGGGCAGGACAAAGCGCGGGTTGACGTTCCGTCATCGACCCAGGCATTCCTTTTCCCGGCGCCCGGCTGGGATCGCGACATCTATTACCAGTCGATGAGCACGATCGCCAGGGTCGCCGTCCGCTAGATCTACGCCGCTGCGCAGGTGAGGATCAGCGCATGGAGATACCAATGGCGCTCTTGTTGCTCGAAGTCTCACTCTTCATCCACACCACTGCGGCTGTGGTCGGCCTCGGAAGTACCTTCGCGCTTGCCGTAATGACGCCCGTGGCGATGGGTATGGACGTGCGCAACCTGCCTTACGTCTATCGGATGCAGAGTACGATCGATCGTTATTTCGCCAACCCGGCGCTGCTGCTGATCCTGGTTACTGGTCTCTACCAGGTGAACGAAGCAGGCTGGAGCTTCGGCAGTTTCTGGATCAGCGCCTCCTTGCTGATCGTGATCGTGCTCGGCGGTCTGGTCGGTGGATACTTCCTGCCGACCGACCAAAAGCTGGAGGCGATGGTCACCGAGGAAATCAAGGCAGCGAGCGACAGACCGGTCGAACTCTCCGAGGAGTTCCTCGCGAAGTCGAAGATTGAAGGAATGGTCGGTAGCCTGACCGGTTTCCTCGCTATCGTCGCGATCTTCCTGATGGTCGTCAAGCCGGGCGCTTAGACCTTTCGGATTGGAGTGACTAATCGAAGCGAGGGTCGTGGTGACGTCAGCCGTCGCGGCGAGCCCCGCTGAAGTCTGGAAGTCAATCTCGACCCTGGAAGGGGTGAACAGGGAGATGGCGCCGCTGCTGAGAATGACCTCACCGACCCTCTCGGCTGGCAGTGGCGGTTTCGGATGCTGGATTCGTCGATCGCGGTCGTCGTGCGCTGCTTTTTCCAGCACCGTCACCGGGTACTGCTACGGACTTTTGGCTATAAGTCACACATGGACCTCTCCGAAACGCTGCCCGCCGAGCCCTGATGCAACACGACCTCAAAATTAAGGGCTATACCGTCGCCCAGTTTCCGAATGCTCCGCTTCTGGTGGCGATACTCGCCGTGATTCTGGGACTGTTCGCAAGCGACGGTTCCACGCTCTTCGACTTGGCCCGGGCAGTCTTCTTTCTCGGCCTCGGCATCTGGGCTTACCTGGAACTGGCCGAAGGGGTGAACCGCTTTCGCAGGTTCCTGGGACTAGCCGGCCTGGCCTACGTAATCCTTTCGTTGGCCAGCCAGCTCGGCTGAGGGTTATTTGCCGCTGCCGTCGATCTTGTCGGTTGCATCGTTCGCCGCCTTGTCGACCTTGTTGCTGGCATCGTTCAGGGCATTGTTTGCATCGTCAGCGGCCTGCTGCACCTGGTCGCTGAGGCCGGAGCTGTTGTCTCCGCAGCCCGTCGCTGCAACTCCCAATGCTGCGAAATCCATTCTCTCCAGCAGCATTTTCTGTCTGTATACGCTCATGGCCTGCGTCTCCCCTCGAGATGGATCTGATCCTGAACGATGAACCGTTCTGGAAGGGTCCTGGCCGCCCCGGCTGGACGAATGTAAAAAGTTCGATACAATGCGATGTCCGCCGCGGGGCGGAGCAGTCAGGTAGCTCGTCGGGCTCATAATCCGAAGGTCGCAGGTTCGAATCCTGTCCCCGCTATGACCGCAAGGTCGACACACCGCCCCCTCTCGCCAGGGGGTTTTGTGTTTTAAGGGGGGCTGCGTCGAGCCTCGGAACAAGTCACGATCCGTTATCTGGCAGTTATTCCTCGGATGAAGTCTGGACGATTGATCAACACTCTCCGCCCAACAGACATTTTGTCTTCCTGAGAAACTAATCTGACCGGGTATTCGATTCAAGGTGGTCCTAGCTGTAAGAACCAACCACGTTGTTCCCGTTGAGCTCGGCTAATCGAGCCCCGGGCGGTCTCTTTGCCAGAGAACCGTGAGGTCGCTTCCAATTATAGAAATCAAGCCAGCCGGAAAGGGCTGACGTGCGCTCGGCTGATGAGCCGTAGATCGCTCCGTAGGCCCAGCCTCCGAGCATGGCGCGAATGAAACGCTCGGCCTTGCCGTTGGTCCGGGGCCGGTAGGGCCGGGTGCGAGTGTGCTTTATGCCAAGTGCGCGGCAGGCGGCCGCATGGGCGAATGACTTGTAAGCCCAGCCGTTGTCGGTCATCAGGCGCTCGACCTTGATCCCGTAGCCGGCGTAGCGCTTTATGGCCCTTCTCAGGAAGCCGATCGCAGTCACTGCCTTCTCATCGGGCAGAACTTCAACGTAGGCCAAGCGGGTGGCATCGTCAACGCAGACATGAACGCATTCCCAGCCGGCGCCCGCGGAGCGTCTGCCCCTGCCTTGGCCCTTAACCCGGTGGCCTGGCCCGTTTTTTCCGATCCGGCCTAGCTTCTTGACGTCGATGTGGATCAGCTCGCCAGGTCTTTGCTTCTCGTAGCGATTGGGAGGCTCCGGCGGTTCAAGCCTCGAAAGCTTGCCGAGACCGATCCTTCGAAGAACCAAAGAGACCGTCGAGATCGGCATCTCAAGCATCTCGGCGATCTCAGCACCGGTCGATCTGATCCGACGAAGCGCTGCGATTGCCTCGACTCGATCTTCGGGAGTCTGGTGTGGGATCCGTCCCGGCCTTGAACTCCGGTCGATCAGCCCGGCCTCAGCCTTCGCCCGGTAGCGGGCTCGCCACTTGGCGGCGCTCTTGACCGAAACTCCGGCAGCCGCATCAGCCCGGGCCGCGGTCCGGTTTTCATGCTCCAGCCGCCTGACCATGGTCAGGCGGCCCTGGGGCGTCAATGACGCGTTAGCGTGTACTTCCCTCCGGGTGTCTCCTTGCTGCTGGTTGTCAGATACCTCCAGCATGCAGGGCCACCCGGATTTAGGGAACAACGTGCTTAGGAATTACA
>CALEMO010000375.1 GCA_937910825.1 uncultured Solirubrobacterales bacterium
GCGATCGTCCCGCCGACGACTCCGGGCCTTTTGCCGCGTTGGCCTTCAAGATCATGTCCGACCCCTACGTCGGCAAGCTCACCTACTTCCGTGTCTACTCCGGAACCCTCGAGGCCGGGGGGCGCGTACTCAACGTCACCACCGGCAAGACAGAGCGCATCGGACGCCTGCTGATGATGCACGCCAACTCCCGGGCAGAGATCGACCGGGTCTACTCAGGCGATATCTGCGCCGGAGTCGGCCTCAAGAACACCGGCACCGGAGATACCCTTTCCGCCCCGGACGCACCGATCGAGCTCGAGTCGATGGACTTCCCCGACACCGTGATCGCCGTTGCGATTGAGCCGAAGACCAAGTCGGACCAGGAGAAGATGGGCACAGCCCTCCAGCGCCTGTCCGAGGAAGACCCGACCTTCAAGATCGAGTCCGATGAAGAGACCGGCCAGACCCTGATCCACGGCATGGGCGAGCTTCACCTCGAAGTACTGGTCGACCGCATGATCCGCGAGTTCAACGTCGAAGCCAACGTCGGCACGCCGCAGGTCGCCTATCGCGAGACGATCCGCAAGCGCGTTGAGAAGGTCAACGCCAAGTTTGCCCGCCAGACCGGTGGCCGTGGCCAGTATGGACACGCCGTTATCAACATCGAGCCGGCCCCGGGCGAAGGCTTCATCTTTGAAAGCAAGATCAAGGGTGGCTCCATTCCGACCGAGTACATCCCGGCCGTCAGGCAGGGGATCACCGAGGCTTTGGAGAACGGCGTCAAGGCCGGTTACCCGCTGGTCGACATCAAGGTCGAGCTGATTGATGGTTCCTACCACGACGTCGACTCTTCAGAAATGGCTTTCAAGATCGCCGGTTCAATGGCGCTGCAGGAAGGTGCGCGCAAGGCGAGCCCCGCCCTGCTCGAGCCGGTCATGGCCGTCGAAGTGACCACTCCCGAGGATTTCCTCGGTGACGTCATCGGTGACCTTTCGCGTCGTCGTGGCAAGGTCCAGGGCCAGGAGCAGCGCGGCACCGGACTTGTGGTTGACGCATTTGTGCCGCTCAGCGAGATGTTCGGTTATTCGACCGACCTGCGCTCAGCGACTCAGGGCCGGGCCAGCTACTCGATGCAGTTCGAACGGTACGAAGAGGTGCCGCAGAGCATTGCCGAAGAGATCGCGGAAAGCCGCTCAGGCAGCAATGCGGGAGCAACTGCATAGGGCGGGCAACCCCGAGCAGGCCAAAGGGCTATATTTCTCAAGTTCGCCCGGAGCCGGGGGCACGCCCCGCGCCAAGCAATAAGCTTTAGCAGTCAAGTCAGACGCAAAACCGATTTAGTACCAAAAAGAACTCAAGAAAAGATTCAAAGAAAGGTTCAGGAAAGCGATGTCCAAGGAGAAGTTCGAACGCGATAAGCCGCATGTAAACGTCGGCACCATCGGTCACGTCGACCATGGCAAGACAACACTTACGGCTGCGATCACCACAACGCTTTCCGGCAAGGGCGACACCGAGGCAAAGAGCTTCGCCGAGATCGACAACGCTCCGGAAGAGAAGGAACGCGGCATCACGATCGCGACCTCTCACGTCGAGTACGAGACCGAGAATCGCCACTATGCCCACGTCGACTGCCCCGGCCACGCCGACTACGTCAAGAACATGATCACCGGTGCCGCCCAGATGGATGGCGCGATCCTGGTCGTCTCGGCCGCTGATGGCGTCATGCCGCAGACCCGTGAGCACATCCTGCTCGCCCGTCAGGTAAACGTGCCGCATGTCGTGGTTTTCCTGAACAAGGTCGACCAGGTCGACGACGACGAGCTGCTCGAGCTGGTCGAAGAAGAAGTTCGTGACCTGCTCAACGAGTACGAATTCGACGGCGACAATACGCCGATCATCATGGGCTCAGCCACCATGGCCCTCGACGGTGACGAAGACATGAAGGCCAAGATCATTGAGCTGGGCGAGGCACTCGACAGCTACATCCCAGAGCCCAAGCGTGAGCTCGACAAGCCTTTCCTGATGCCCGTCGAAGATATCTTCTCGATCACCGGACGCGGCACTGTCGCAACTGGCCGTATCGAGCAGGGCATCGTCAACACCGGCGATGAAATCGAAATTGTCGGCATCCACGAGAAGACGGCGACCACCACGGTCACCGGCGTCGAGATGTTCCGCAAGATCCTCGACCAGGGTCGTGCCGGAGACAACGTTGGTTGCCTGCTTCGTGGCACCAAGCGCGAAGAGATCGAGCGCGGGCAGGTTCTCTGCAAGCCCGGTTCGATCACGCCGCACACCAAGTTCAAGGCCGAGGTTTACTGCCTGAAGAAGGAAGAGGGCGGACGTCACACCCCGTTCTTCTCCGGCTACCGGCCGCAGTTCTACTTCCGTACCACTGACGTAACCGGCGTCGCCAACCTGCCCGAGGGCACGGAAATGGTCATGCCGGGTGACAACATCGAGATGACGATCGAGCTGATTCAGCCGATCGCGATGGACCAGGGCCTGCGTTTCGCCATCCGCGAGGGTGGACGTACCGTCGGTTCAGGCGTCGTCGCGGAGATCATCGAGTAGCACCGGATTCATCGGAGCGGGTCCCGGAAAGAAGTTTTTCGACCCGCCCCCTTTTTCAACAGATACGACCTTTTGAAGTACCCCAAGTAGTCGAACCACGCGAGGCCCCCCGGAACAGAGGGAACCAGGTCAAAGCGCAGGCGGCGGGGGACCTTGACATCAGCGGGACGCTGGCGTAAGCCGGGTCACGCCCACAGAACGAGAAAGTTAGAAGAAGCCAGAGTGGCCGCAATCGCCGCACAGAAAATCAGGATCAGGCTCAAGGCCTATGATCACGATGCAATCGACCGCGCAGCCCGCGAGATCGTTGATACAGCAGAGCGCACTGGCGCCACTGTTTCCGGTCCAGTTCCGCTGCCCACCGAGCGCAATATTTACTGCGTAATCCGTTCGCCCTTCAAGGACAAGGATTCCCGCGAGCATTTCGAGATCCGTACTCACAAGCGACTGATTGACATCAAGCAGCCGACTCCGAAGACGGTTGATTCGCTTCAGCGCCTGGATTCGCTCCCGGCCGGCGTCGACATCGAGATCAGGCTCTAGGACCATGTCAGCGATCCTCGGTAAGAAGCTCGGCATGACCCAGATCTTCAGGGAAGACGGCGAGGTCGTGCCCGTGACTGTGATCGAAGCCGGCCCCTGCCCCGTGACCGCGATCCGTAAGCCTGAGCGCGACGGCTACTCGGCGATTCAGCTCGCCTTTGACGAAGTCAAGAAGGGCAAGCTGAGCAAGGCTGAAGAAGGCCACTTGGCAAAGGCCGACGCCGCGCCGATGCGCGTCGTGGTCGAGTTCCGCGATACCACGATCGACAACCAGGAAGAGGAAGTCACCCTCGGCCAGGAAGTCACAGTTTCCAATTTTGAAGCCGGCCAGAAGGTCAAAGTAGCCGGCATTTCCATCGGCAAGGGTTTCCAGGGCACAGTCAAGCGCCACAACTTCAGCCGCGGCCCGGTTTCCCACGGCTCGCACAACGTGCGTGCGCCCGGCTCGATCGGCGCCAGCGCCTACCCGGCCCGCGTTTTCAAAGGCATGCGCCTTCCCGGCCAGATGGGCAACAAGCGCGCGACGCAGAAGGGCCTGGAGATCGCCGACATCGACTCCGAGCGCAACCTGTTGCTGATCAAGGGTTCCGTACCCGGTTCACGCAACTCGATCGTGGAGATCCGGTCCGATGGCTGAGACAAAAGCCCGCAAGGTGCCCGTTCTCGGCAAGACGACCAAGGTCGACGTGCCGGCGGACCTCTTCGCCGAGGCCTTCCACCAGTCGCTGGTCCATGAGGCCGCTCGGGCCGACGCCAACGCGCGTCGCCGGGGAACCGCTTCGACGCTCACCCGTGGTGAAGTCTCGATGACTACCGCCAAGGCCTGGCGCCAGAAAGGCACGGGCCGGGCCCGAGTCGGCGCCCTCAGCGTGCCGAACCGATACGGCGGCGGTGCCGCCTTCGGCCCCAAGCCGCGCCACTACACGGTCAAGGTGAACCGCAAGGCCCGCCGCAAGGCGATGCGATCGGCGCTGTCGGTCCACGCAGAGCGCGGCAGCGTAGCGGTTGTGAAGGCTTCCGATTTCGAAACTCCTTCGACCAAGGCTGCAGCCGAAGCACTCACCAAGTGGGGTGCCAAGCGCTCCACCCTGATTGTGATCCTCGGCGAGGAGACCGGTCTGCTCAGGTCATTCCGCAACATTCCGCGGATCAACGTGATGGAAGTCGGAGCGATCGGCGTGGTCGATGTGATCGGCGCCGCTTCGATCGCGATTTCCGAAGGAGCGCTCGAAGTGCTCTCGCAGCGCGCCGGCAAGACGGCGGCAGCCACCGGAGAGGACAGCGAATAATGGACCCCCGCAGCATCATCATCCGTCCGGTCATCTCGGAGAAGACTTACGCGCTCATCGCCGCCGGCAAGTACACCTTCCGGGTGGACGACCGCGCACACAAGTTTGAGATCAAGGACGCGGTCGAGAAGGCTTTCGGTGTCGAAGTAGTGAAGGTCCGGACCTCCAAGGTCCGATCCAAGCCGAAGCGCCGCGGACTCAATTCGGGCCGCAGCCGTTCCTGGAAGAAAGCGATCGTCCAGCTGGCACCCGGCAATACGATCGACCTCTTCGAAGGCGCCGCGGTAGAGGGCTGAGAAAGAAACTTATGGCAATACGCAAGACAAAACCGACAAGCCCGGGACGGCGTTTCGCGACCTATCAGGTGCGCGAGCAGATTACCGCTACCGAACCCGAGCGGACTCTCGTTGAAGGCATCAGCAAGTCCGGTGGCCGCAATAACAACGGCCGTATCACCAGCCGCCATCGCGGTGGCGGTGCCAAGCGCCGTTACCGGCTGATCGACTTCAAGCGCCAGAAGGACGGCATCCCGGCCAAGGTCGCGACCATCGAGTACGACCCCAACCGGTCGGCTTACATCGCGCTGCTCCACTACGCAGACGGCTCGAAGAGCTACATCCTCGCGCCGTCGCAGTCGAAGGTCGGCGACAAGGTTCAGTCCGGACCGGGATCCGACATTCGTCCGGGCAACTGCCTGGCACTGAAGGACCTGCCGGTCGGCACGCTCGTCCACAACGTCGAGCTCAGGGCCGGCCAGGGCGGCAAGCTCGGCCGCTCCGCGGGCACTTCGATCCAGCTTGCCGCGAAAGAGGGCGACATGGTCACCCTGCGCCTGCCTTCGTCGGAAATGCGCATGGTGCGCAGCGAATGCCGGGCAACCATCGGCACGCTCTCCAATTCTGAACACCAGAACGTCAGCATCGGCAAAGCCGGCCGCAACCGTCACAAGGGCAAGCGCCCGCAGAGCCGCGGCATCGCGATGAACCCGGTCGACCATCCGCACGGCGGCGGCGAGGCCCACAAGACCCCCGGTGGCCACCCGGTCACCCCCTGGGGCAAGCCGACCCTTGGTTACCGGACCCGCAAGAAGAGCAATCCGTCAGACCGCTACATAGTGCGCGGCCGACGTCGCGGCAAGAAGAAGGGTAGATAGACCATGGGTAGATCAACCAAAAAGGGCCCGTTCGTAGAAGAGCGCCTGATGAGCCGGATCAACGGCATGAACGAGGCCGGCAACAAGCAGATGGTCAAGACCTGGTCGCGCCGCTCTACGGTTTTTCCGGAGATGGTCGGACATACGATCGCCGTTCACGACGGTCGCAAGCATGTACCGGTATTCATCTCCGAGTCGATGGTCGGGCACAAGCTCGGCGAATTTGCGCCGACCCGCACCTTCCGCTCACACACCGGAGGCAAGGACGCATGACCAAGACGGCCGAAGAGCCCGTGCTGGTATTCGCCACCGCCAAGTACGTGCGGGTTTCCCCCCGCAAGGTACGGCTGGTCGCTGACCAGGTGCGCGGCAAGCACATCGATGACGCGCGCTCGCTGCTCCAGTTTTCACCTCGAAACGCTGCCGGTGACATCGCCAAGGTGCTCGAGTCAGCCGCGGCGAACGCCGAGGCGAACCACGACCTGATCGGCGACGAGATGATCGTGCACACGATCCGGGTAGACGAAGGGCCGACCCTGAAGCGCTTTCGGCCGCGCGCAATGGGACGCGCCACCCCGATCAACAAGAGAACTTGCCACATCACCGTGGCGCTGACACCGGAAGACGAGGACTAGAAAGAGCTATGGGACAGAAGATCCATCCCGAAGGCTT
>CALEMO010000376.1 GCA_937910825.1 uncultured Solirubrobacterales bacterium
CGTCTCCGGAATGGGCCGGCATGCCGGCGGTGGACCGGACTCCGCTGCTACGGGGAATCGCAGAGGCCTTGCGCGAGCGCGCCGACGAACTCGCGGCGATCATGACCACCGAAATCGGCAGGCCGCTCGTTGAATCACGGGACGAAGTCGAATGGTGTGCCGCCTGCTTCGAGTACTACGCCGAGGTCGCACGCTCGGAAATCGGCAGGGTCATCCCTCCGATCGAATCCAGCCAGTTCGCCGTGGTCGTCAAGGAACCACACGGCGTAGTCGGCTGCATCGTTCCCTGGAACTTCCCCCTGCTGCTGCTCTCATGGAAGCTCGCCCCCGCTCTCGCGGCCGGCAATACGGCCGTGGTCAAACCGTCCGAGCTGACCCCGCTTTCCACACTCGCCCTCGCCGACGTTTTCTCCGACCTGCCCGATGGGTCCGTAAACCTGCTGGCCGGAGCCGGGGACGTCGGGTCAGGACTGAGTGAGCACCATGGGGTCGACTGCATAGCGTTCACCGGATCGGTTGCAACCGGCAAGAAGGTCGGCATTGCCTGTGCCGCACGAAATGCCCGGGCGAATCTCGAGATGGGTGGCAAGGACCCGTTCATCGTCTGCTCGGACATTGGCCCCGAAGCGGTCGAAATCGCGGCGAAGGGTGGAGCTTGGGCGGCCTACCTCAACGCCGGACAGGTCTGCACCTCCAGTGAGCGCTTTTACGTCATGGAAGACATCTTCGACGACTACGTCTCGGCCTTCCTGGACTTCACGTCGACCCTGAAGGTCGGAGACCCACTGGATCCCGCAACCGACATCGGGCCGATGGTGTCCGCGGGACAGCGTGCGAAGGCCTGGGCCCAGGTTGAATCCGCTCAGGAGGCCGGCGCGGAGCTACTGACCGGTGGCGGTGACGCCGGGATGCCTTGCGGCCACTACCTGGAGCCGTGCGTGCTGACCGGAGTGCCCGAGACCGCCGACCTGCTGGTCGAAGAGACTTTCGGGCCGATAGCGCCGATTGTTCCCGTCGTCGACCTCGACGAAGCGATAGCAAAGGCAAATTCGCTCGATTTCGGGCTCGGAGCGAACATCTATACCCGCGACCTGAATAAGGCGATCCGCTGCCTCAAGGAAGTCCGGGCGGGATCGGTCTGGATCAACGATCCGCTGACTGATAACGATGCCGGGCCCTTCGGCGGCTTCAAGAACTCAGGGATCGGGCGCGAGCTCGGGACCGAGGGTCTCGATGCCTTCCGCGAAGCCAAGCACGTTCACATGGACTCGGTGATCGAAGTCAAGGACTGGTGGTACCCCTACGGTTGATTCATCCGTCGGCGCTGCCGCAGCCGAGCAGCCCGTACTCGTCGGCGATCGCATCCGCCTCCTCATCTGCCTGACTTGACTCGTCAGCCAGTTCCTTGAACGCCTGCTCGTCGTTATTCCGTATGGCATCGGCCGTCTCACCGGCCAGGTCCACCTGCTTGCGGCTGAGAGCGACGAATTCGTCGATCGTCGCCTGGTCTTCCGATGGCGGATCAATCTGGGAGAACTCCTCGACGGCGGCGCCAATCTCTTCACCATTCTTTTCGAATGCCGAAGCCGCAGCATCGAGATCGTTGCTCTGGATCGCCTCAGTGAACGCGGCCTCATTCTCGGCAGAGCCGTTCTTGAAATCTGCACAGATCTGATTGGCCTGAGCGATGTAGTCGTCTTTCGCAAGTCCATCGGAATCGCCACCACCGCAGCCCGCGAAAGCGGTGGCGAGCATCGCGGCGCCGAGGCCGATCGTGGCGAAGCGGGCAGATCTGAGGTTCACTTGTTCCCCCGATATCTCGGTGGTATACGGCAACCCTAACCCTGCGCGGGTACTCCGGCAGCGGATGACGACGCCGTTTCCAGAATAGACTCGCAGGATGGCTGACCAGGACAGAACTCCCTACGTCGATGCCCTGCTCGAGTTTGCCCAGAGCGATCCCGGCAGATACAACGTGCCCGGCCACCAGGGTGGAATCGGCGCCGATGAATCGCTCCACCTCCTGGCCGGACAGACGGCTCTGGTGGACGACATCCCAGCACTGATCGAAGGCATCGACGTCGGTGAGCCCAACCCGTTCCAGGAGGCGCAGGATCTCGCCGCGGACGCCTGGGGCGCGCGACGGACATGGTTCTTGATGAACGGCGCCTCGCAGGGCAACCAGGCGATGTGCATGGCGGTCGCCCACATGGGTGGCGAACTGGTCGTACAGCGCAACGTGCATTCTTCAGTGATCGACGGCATGATCATGGCCGGTCTCAAGCCAACCTTTGCCGCCCCCGAACTTGACCCCGAGCTGGGCGTCGCACACTGTCTCACCCCCGAAGTACTGTCAGACGCTTTGGACCGCTGCCCCGGAGCCGCTGCGGCAGTCATCGTTTCACCGACTTACTTCGGCGCAAGCGCGGATGTCGCCGCCTTGGCCGAAGTCGCCCATTCACATGGCGTGCCGCTGGTCGTAGACGAAGCCTGGGGTGCCCACCTCCACTTTCACCCGGCGCTGCCCCAGGACGCGCTCGACGCAGGGGCCGACCTTGTGATCTCGTCGACCCACAAGACCGTCGGCAGCCTGACCCAGTCGGCGATGATCCACCTCGGCTCAGAGCGCTTCGAAGAGTCGATCATTGACCGCTGCATCAGCATGACCGAATCGACAAGTCCCAATTCGCTGCTCTGCGGATCGCTCGACGCCGCCCGGCGACAGGCGGCGATCAACGGCGAACGCATGCTCGAAGAAACGATCCCCGTGCTCAGGGACGCAAGGGCAGAACTGCGCCAGATACCGGGACTGGAAGTGCTGGACGAGCGTCTGCTGGAGCGGGAGAGTGTGGTCGGCTGGGATCCACTGAGGCTGACGATCGACGTGCGTGGCACCGGAGCCAGCGGCTACAGGGTTGCCGCCCTGGCCAGGAGTCTGGCCAACGTGAACCTCGAACTTGCTTCCGACACAGTGGTGGTCGCCGTCTTTGGCATGGGCACGGGCACACCTGCGCGAGCCCGCAGGCTGGTTGACGGAATCGCGGCGGCAGTCGCCGAACTGGAAGCTGACCCACCCGAGAAGAAACCCGAATTCGCTCTGCCGCCACCCTGGGGTGAGCCGGCGATGACCCCGAGGGAGGCCTTCCTCGGTGCGCAGGAGGTCGTCGCGTTCAGCGAGGCAGAAGGCCGGGTCTCGGCCGAACCCCTGGCGACTTACCCACCCGGGATTCCGAATGTCCTGCCGGGAGAGATCCTGACCAGGGAAACCCTGGATTTCATCACCGACTCGGTCGACCATGGCGGCTACGTGAGGGGCGCGGCCGACCGGGCACTGGCCACATTGCGGGTGGTGAGTCAGGCTAAATAGAGGTAAATTGGTCCGAAACGACCCGCAGTCGAACTACCGTCCCTTCGTACAGGGAACGCTCGACCACAAGGGCAGCGGCCTCAGCCTGACTGCCGGCAAGACCAAGGTCAAACTGACCGACTTCGTGATCGACCCGGGTACCTCTGAACTGACCGGAACCGGTTTCGGTCAACGGCAAGGTAGCGGCCAAGGACGCGCTGCTGTTCAACCTCGACGGCTCGACCCTGAAGCCGCTGATTTCCAACCCCGACGGAACAGTGGCCCTCGAAGGCACTACCGTCAAGCTCTCCGATGACGCGGCGGGCCTGCTGAATGACACTTTCGGGATCAACGATCTCGCCGGTGGCCTCGTGATCGGTATCTCCGCGATCACAGTCAAGGGCTGA
>CALEMO010000377.1 GCA_937910825.1 uncultured Solirubrobacterales bacterium
AGCACACGCAGCGAGCGCTCTACTTCGACAGTGAAGTCGACGTGTCCGGGTGTATCGATGATGTTGATGCGGTGGTCGAGCCACTCGCAGGCCGTGGCGGCGGAGGTGATTGTGATTCCACGCTCCTGCTCCTGCTCCATCCAGTCCATCGTGGCGGCGCCGTCATGGACTTCGCCGATCTTGTGGGAGCGGCCCGTGTAGTAGAGGATGCGCTCGGTCGTCGTCGTCTTACCGGCGTCGATGTGAGCCATGATCCCGATGTTCCGGGTCTTGTCAAGTGTGAAGTCGCGCGCCATAGTTCTTTTGGTTTCTCGAAGTTTCTTTAGAAGGATCTGGAGGCCGGATCGGTTCCGGGCCAAAAAAAAGCCCCGCAGCGTGCGAGGCCTGCCCGAGCGAACGGAAACTATAACAGAGGACGGGCATCAATTCTTCCCATGCCAAGGGGTAACCTGCCTGCCCTGACTGCAATGTCTGGGAGGGGCACTGATGGATCCGAAAAAACCCGAAAACGAGAAGTCCAAGGACCGGTCCGACGCCGAGAAGCGGGTCGATTCGCTGAGCGGCGAAGAGCAGGCCGCGATGAGCGGCAAGCCGGTGCTGACCGAGAAGCAGCGGATCGAAGCCCGGAGGCAGCGTCGGGAGAAGAAACGCAGGCCCTCCCCGGCGACTGGTGGCAACGCTTTGTCAACCGGCGTTCGTGCGGTGGGGTTCGAGGTCAGACGGACGGGCATCTTCCTCGGGCGTTCGATTCTCAGCGCCCTCGACTCGCTGAAGCCGGCCGGCGAAGCGCTGCTGGCGGGCGTTCGCTGGCTCGCCGGGCAGATTGGCCACGTTCTTATCCTGGTGCTCGGACTTTTGCGATCGGGCGTCGCGGCTCTCGGGCGGCTGGTTCTCTCGCTGGACCGTGCCGTCTCGGTCCGGAAGGCGCTGACCGCCGTCGCGGTGGTCGCGGCGGCACTGTTGCTCGTCTCTCAAATGAGCGACTACCGGGCGATCGAACTCGGAGCACCCGAGTACTCGGCGGTGGACGAAATTGCCAGGGCCCCGCGCTCGGAGGTCAAGACCCCGGTCGATACCCATTCCCTGCTGCTGGTTCTGGCCGCTGCGGCGGCACTCGCAGCGGCGGCGGCAACAGTGTTCAGCCGCAAGCGCTACCTCGGCCTTGCAATCGCCGTCACCGGCGGCCTGACCCTGGCCGTGGCGGTCCTGATTGACCTGCCCGCAGGGCTCGACGCGGAAATCGCCAAGCTCAGCTACTCGGATGTGAACGCGATCCTGCTCACCGGCTTCTGGCTGGAGCTCGCAGCCGGAGCCGTGCTGCTTGTCTCCGGCCTCGGCCTGTTCCTCACGCAGGAAGCCCGTCCTGCCAGGGCCCGCAAAACACGCCCGCGCACCGCCGGGGCAATCCAGGGACAGACATGAACCAGATATCCGACAGTGCCGCAAGGCTGACTGCGATCACCGCCCTGCTCGGGGTGCTGATCGTCGTCCTTTCCCAGCTGGTCACCGCCTACTCGCTCGAAAACGATCTCGGTGAAGTCATCGACACGGTCAACCTTCTCGACAAGCACGGCGTCATCACCGGGCTCTTCGCGCTGGTGGCCGGCGCGGCAGTGATCTACGCGATAGCCAGCGGCTCCCGTCTGGCGACGATCGTCGTGATCGGAATGGGAGCAGCGGTGATTCTGGTCTTCCTCGTGGTCGATCTGCCCGACGTCGGAGACACCGGACTATTCAATGCCCCCGGGCTCGGCAATATCGACGTCACCGGTAAAGCATCCGCCGGCCTCTGGCTGGAGCTGACCGGGGGGCTGGTGATCGTGCTCGCCGGATATGCGCTTTCTACCCTGGACCAGGCCCAGCTCCAGGGCATCGGGCCGGACCGCAAGGGCCAGGACTCGGACCGCAAGGGCCAGGACTCGAGCCGCAAGGGCCAGGACTCGGACCGCAAGGGCCAGGACTCGGACCGGCCGCAAGCCGGACCGCCTGCTTCGAAGAGCTGACCTCGCCCTGGCCCCACCCGGTGATGCTCCTGGTTTTGCGGTCGACGGAGGCATGATCGGGATCGTCACCCGAATAGGCCCGGCAAGCGACCCACCAACACCGAACTGGCGTGCATCGCGGAACATCTGGGGATAAGGATGCTTGCCAGTTCGGGAGCGTCTTGGCTGGGGCTTTCTGGGCTCGACGCGAGCCCGATCCGCCGAAGGTGGGAGGTTGCCGACTCAGCTCAACGAGACTCGGCCGTCAATTCCACGCAAGCGGTTCCCGGGAGCAGCTTGCCCCCGTCCCCAAGCATAGAAAAGGCCGCCCATGGCGGCCTTTGCGACGCAACTGCCTGCCACCAGGCAGACCCCTACCAGCGGTAGTGGGCGAAAGCCTTGTTGGCCTGCGCCATGCGGAAGATGTCGTCCTTGCGCTTGTACGCGTTGCCCTGCTGCTTGGTCGCGTCCATGATCTCGTTGGCGAGACGTTCAGACATCGCGTACTCGTTGCGGTTGCGCGAGAAGTCGACCAGCCAGCGCACCGCGAGCGTCTTGGCACGGCGGGACGGAACTTCGACCGGCACCTGGTAGGTGGCGCCACCTACGCGGCGGGACCGGACTTCAAGAGCGGGGGTCAGCTGCTTGATAGCTTCTTCAAGAGTTTCGACGGCG
>CALEMO010000378.1 GCA_937910825.1 uncultured Solirubrobacterales bacterium
GGCGTTTGGCGTCATATACGCGTGAACTCCACGAGGAGTACGCCGTCCAGCGCTGGCCCGAGACCAAGCGCCTGCTCGGCCTGCTGGTCAACTCGGCCGGTCGCGCCCACGGCAAGAACGCCCGAAAACTGGTCCAGGCGGCCCGCAAGCAGGATCGCCGACTGGCCGTATCGCTGCTTGCCGCCTCGGTGGCCCATACCCCGGAGGGCGAAGAAGTTCTGCGCGGGGCCCGGATGCGCATGGCCAGAAAGCCCTCGGCCGTGGCGCGTGAGCTTTTGAGGAATTTCCCCAAAGGCGGCAAGAAGCGCCGCCGCCGAAATCGCAAGGGCAAAGGCTCCGGCGAGAACGGCAACGGTCCGAACAGTGGGCAGAACGGCAAGCCTGAGGCCGACGCGTCGGTCGAAAAACAGCCGAATGCGAACGGCAAGAAGTCGAAGGCCACCAAAGAAGTCGAAGACCGCTACGAAGGGGAAACGAGCGCCATCTCCGACGAAGGTGACGACGGCCTCGAATCCTGGTCACCCGAGCACGACCAGTAGACGCTAGTTGCTTCCCGACGGGACCAGACAGGCACGGCCTCCGGGACAGAACCTCTGATCTCTGGGTGGCGTATCGATAGGTCTGGAAGGGAGCCCTCCGGGCGCACCTGCCCGGTCCCGTCGACCCTTCATGGTTCCGTGCCGGTTTCTGGGTGGATCGTCACCAGAATAAGGTGACGATCACTCCGAGAATCCGGCACCTTCAAGTGAATTAGCGATTCGTCCGGGTCTCGAGCTGCCCGGTAGCTGACGACCCAGATGAATCGGGTCGGCAAATGCCGGTATCCGTTGATTCCGGGGGTCAAAAGGGATCTGGTCTACCCCAGGGCGTGGCAGACGGCCTGGACCTGCGACTTGCGGATCAGCTTCGAGGCCACCGGTTCGGGTGAGCCTTCGCGGGGAACGATCTGGGCGTTTGCGACATATGTGATCGATCCTTTGCCGTTGGCGCTTGACGCGGCGAATACACGATAGCCGGGGTAGGCACCCGTATGCCCGTAGACGGTGCCGCATTTCGTGTTGTACTTGAACAGGCCAAGGCCCGCTTTGTTTGCCCCCGGACCGGGCGGTGATGAAGAGCCGGTGACCCAGCTCCTCTGGGCCCGCTTCATTCGTTTGCTGAACATCTTTGCGCGCACGTAGCCGCGGAAGAAGCGGCCGACGTCGGGCAGCAGGGAAACCATGCCGCCCGAAGCCCAGGCAAGTGCCGGGTTGATCGACTTGGTCGAGTCCTCCGGGGGCTGCCCGGGGACCACGCTGTAGCCGCGCAGGTATGGCCGGGGCATGTTCACGGTCCTCGGCAGAGAATTGCTTTTCAGCCGCATTGGCTTGTAGACATGCTGCTTCAGCATCTTGTTGTAAGAGCGGCCGGTCACCGCTTCGGCCATCAGGCCGATCGTGTCCGAAAAGCGCAGCCTGCCTTTCGTCACTAGCAAAAGCGCGATCTTGCCGCTGAAGCCTTGGAGACGCTGGCGATACGGAAGTGCTGCTTGAGCTTCGGCTTCGTACCGGCGGCGATGTTGCCCTCTCCCCGCCGGAAGTACTCGGACTTGCCGTTGCGGATGATCTGAACCGAAATCCCGGGGGGACCGTTTTCGGCCGCCATCACCGCGTTCAGCGACTCCTGGAAGTTCTGCTTTGTGGAGGCCGCAACGGCGC
>CALEMO010000379.1 GCA_937910825.1 uncultured Solirubrobacterales bacterium
TGTGCCGCATCGTCCTTGGCCTGAAGCTTATTCTGCGAAGAGCGCTTCTTGCTCTTCTGCTTCTTCAGCTTCTTCAGCTTCTTCTTTTTGGCCTTCTTGACTTTCTTGAACTTGCCGGATGAATTCGACTTGAGTCGCTTCATCTTCATCGACTTCATCGACTTCTTCTGCTTCTTGATCTTCTTTTTCAGGCTCTTGAGCGACTTCGCATAGCGCGCCAGGCCTTTTTCGTAACTCGGCGCGGGCGCACATTCCGGTCCAGCGTAGCTGGCGCCGTCACGCTTGAGGTAGAGGTCGGTGGTCAGGCCACCGGTGTGAACGTGACCCGTGGTGCCAATCAGAACGCCGTCCTTCTGGATCGTCTTCTCGTTCTTCTGGAAGTTGGGCGGGTAAGGATTGTCGGCGTCCTGCGGATAGGTGAAAACTCCATCCTTGCCACCGCTGCCGCGATGAACGTCGAATACCGGGTAGATGCCGCTTTCCACGTCCATCCAGATCGGCCGGGCAGTGGTCATGTCGGCCGCCTGTGGTGCGGTGTCCGGAATGAAATCCACCGTGTAGGTGATGTAGAGGCTCATCGGCCGGGTCACCAGGTTGTGGATCATGTGGTTGAGCAGCCAGGAGTCGTTCCTCTTGTAGCGGAGTCCGTAGCCCGGGGGAAGGTCCATGATCGTCTTTTCTTCACCGGTGGCAAAGAAGAGCTGGTCCCGGGCAGGAGCCGAGTTGTTGATCCAGACCCCGTGGTGGAACATGACTTCGCTCGAAAGTGGGATCGAACCGTCCTCGTTGACCAGGTCCGGCCTGATCCGGGTGATGTAGCCATCCACCGGGGGGCGCTCCGAACCGGTCAGCGGCTTGTAGGCGATCCGGTTCTGGCCGGAAGTCACGTTTATCGGCCCGACCGAGTAGGTGGTCCTGACCGATCCGTCATCCATGCCCCGGGAGGAGACGATCTGGGCATCCGCACTGGCGGGCTGGAGGGTCAGCAGAAAGGCGAAGCCCAAGGCCAGCAGTCCCGCAGCAAAAACCATGCGCGACACGGCGCCGCCTGATAGGTACTTGACCCTTTGAATCAATGTCCCCCCTGGGATCTCGGTTCCGGCCTACTGCCAGACTTGTGTATAGAAATGTACATGAGTTGCCGGACCGGCCGGCAAATACCGCTCAGCGCAGGCTCTTGTTCACCTTTGCCGGCTTGCCGAAAGGGACCGTCAACGATGCCGAGAGCTTCAACTTTTTGCCCTTCTTCACCTTCTTGACTGCCTTGCGGCCGGCCCCGTTGAGTTTGATCGGAACTGTCTTCGACTTGCCCGCTGAAAGATTGAGTTTGCTCTGCTTGCTGACCTTCTTCTTGCCCTTGAGCAAGCCGACCCTTACTCCGTTGCTCTGGCTGGAAGCCTTGACCTTGACCTTGACCTTGCCGGACTTCTTGATCTTCTTCAGACTCTGCGAAGGGATCGAGAGCCTGAGCGAAGGCCGGGCTGCGGGCGTGCCTTTGTCTTCGACCACCAGGTCGCCGCTCATGCCGGTATGGATCGTGCAGACGAACGGGTAGGAGCCGGCGCCGAGGTATTGGGCTCCGTTTATCGGTGAAGAAGCTCCACCGAAGATCGTCTGCGATTCGAAGATGGGGCCCTTGTCGGGCCCGGACCCTTCCGAGGTCACGTTGTGAGGGGCATCGGAATCAGCCGGATTGATGAAATCCGGGATCTCTCCCTGATCCTGGAAGAAAGCTCCGGTCGTGAAAGTGCAGCAGACCGGCGACGCCTCGACGTTGTCGGCGGCGGCAGCATTCGAGGCCGCGATACCCGACAGGGCGATGGCTCCCAGAAGGGTGAAAAGTTTTAGTCTCCCTGACACAGTAGGCGCATGGTGACAGCCCGATGGCGCCTAGTCAAGCGCCGTGTACTCCGTCGAGAGGGTTTGATCCTTGGCCGGACCTTTCACCCGCCAGCTCGTGCTGAATCGCCGGTTCGGACCAGGCTCGATCTTCAGGTGTCCGCTGTAGAGATCGGCCACGCAGAGGTGGTCCATCTGGACCTGGCCGGAAGAAAGGTCGAGATAGTGGAAAGGCCTTCCGTCTTCGAAACGGACCAGCCAGCGCTCGCCCTCTCGGGTGATCGACATTCGGCGGGATGCCTCGAAGCTGCGCCCGGTGATTCGAAGCTCGGCGGTCTCGACCCAGAGCAGACCGTCGCCCTGTTCCTCGAACATGGCAATCCCGTTTGCGGCCCCGGTCAGGTCGGCAATCCGGTCCTCGACCTGGCGACTGAAGGTCCATCCCCCGGTGAAATACTCGATCGGGTCAACCATGGCGGCAGGCGACCGGCAGTCAGGTGCCGAACCAGCGGGCCTGGCGGGATCTTCCGAATTCCACTTTTTCTTCAGCCAGGGCAAGGGATGGCTCGTTGAAGACGCCGGTGCGTTGCGGTCCGGAGAGGAAGTCGATGTCGACCCGGCTTACTTTGCCTTCACCGAATTCGATGTAGCAGTTGCCGCGACCGAGGTAGGGTCCGGGCGCTTCGCCTTGGCCCTGGCCGGCAATCAGGTTGCCGGCAACGATCCGGGCAGCACCCTCCGAGAACACTCCCGCTTTCGGAACTCCAGCAGTGACCACATCGCCAACCGCGTATACGCCCGGCAAGCGTGCTTCGAGGGTGTGCGAATCGACCGGGATGAATCCGTCTTCGGTGAGGCCACTATCGATCACCACATCCGGTGCCCGGTGCCGGGGCACCCCGAAGAAGATGTCAAACGGAATCTCGGACCCGTCCTCGAGCAGGACACCACGATCTCCGTCGAGGGCCTGTATCCGGCCACCGGAGATCAGCTCGATCCCGCGCTTTTCAAATTCCTGGCAGAGCGCCGCCGACATTTCAGGAGAGGGCGGCACCGGCGACGGAAGTGGGTTGATCAGGGTGATCTGGCAGCCATCCCGTACGCCGCGCTCGACGAGGTTGTCGTGCAGCATCAAGGAACATTCGCTCGGCGCAGGCGGACACTTGAACGGTGCCCCACAGATTCCGATCACGGCATGCCCCTCAGTGAACTCCGGGATCATCCGGCTCAAACGCTCGGCCCCAGGCACCGAATAGAACTCATTGCCAAATTCGGCAAGGCCGGGTGTTGCGTCGAGGTCATAGTCCGCACCAAGGGCGATCACGAGTGCATCTGCCTCATAGCTCGAATCGCTGGTGGTCACAACCCGGTTCTCCGGATCGATCGCGGTCACTGATTCCTGGCGGAAGGTGACGCCCGGCATTGAGAAATCCGCGTAGCTGTGCCTGACCGTATCCGCAGTCGTCCTGCCGAATAGCAGGTCTAGCTTCGAGAATCCGAAGACGAAAGCATCGTTCCTGTCGATCAGGGTTACCTCGAAATCCGCGCCCGACTCCGAGAGCATCGCGCTCAATTCGAGGCCACCGAATCCCGCACCCAGAATTACGACCTTGGTCGACATCAGGCGATCATACAGTCGCCCGGGCGGCCCACCAGCAGGTACAGCACCAGCGCCGAGCCGATGCCGTAGCTGATGGCGACCGCGAGCCGGCCGGCCGTAAATGCCTGCGAGGCTGAAACAGTTATCACACCGGCGAGTATCGGTCCGGCACAGGGTGCGTATACGAGCCCGAGGCTGCCACCGATCAGGGTGCCGGACCAGAAGCCATCCGACTGCTTGCCATGCTGGGTCTTCGGCTGGAAGCGGCTCGTGAGCCGGCTCATGTAACCCTCGAAACGATCGGAGAGCACCGGCAGGACGCAAGGCGACACCGCGGTGGCAGCGCCGGCGATGAAGCCGAAAAGGATCAGCAGAAGCATCGCCTGAAGAGTGGCAGGCGGACCTTACGATCTTCTGAACCGCGTGTTGGGTGCCCTCAGGCGAGCGAGGGCGCCTCCGGCAGGCTCTCCAGGGCCTTCTCCATCTCCTCTTCGGAGAACTCGAGGTCCTCCAGCTCACCCGAGAGGTAGGACTGGTAGGCCGCGAGGTCCAGGTGACCGTGACCACAGAGGTTGAACAGGATCACCCGCTCGTCACCAGCCTGCTTCGCCTCTTCGGCTTCGTCGATGACCGCCCGAATTGCATGGGTCGGCTCCGGTGCGGGGATGATGCCTTCAGCCCTTGCGAAAGTGATTGCCGCCTCGAATGCCTCGGTCTGCGGAATCGCCCGGGCTTCGACCAGGCCCTCCTTGACCAGGGCCCCAAGGATCGGCGCAACGCCGTGATAACGCAACCCGCCAGCGTGGACCGGAGGCGGTACGAAGTCGTGGCCGAGCGTATAGGTCGGCATCAGCGGAGTCATGCCGACCGTATCCCCGTAATCGTAGGCGTAGACGCCTTTGGTCATCGTCGGGCAGGCGGAAGGTTCGACCCCGATGAACTTCGTATCGAGTCCTTCTTTCAGCTTCTTTCTGAGCAGCGGAAAGGCGATCCCGGCGAAGTTCGATCCACCGCCGACGCAGCCGATCACTACATCCGGGTATTCACCGGCGAGCTCGAGCTGCTCGATCGCCTCCTGGCCGATCACGGTCTGATGCAGGCAGACGTGGTTGAGCACCGAACCGAGCGCATATTTGGTGTCCTCCGAAGAAACAGCTACCTCTACCGCTTCCGAGATCGCGATGCCCAGACTGCCGGTGACGTGCTCGGCCTGGGCGCGGCCGGCTTCGGTCAAAGTGGAGGGGCTGCGGTGCACGGTGGCCCCCCAGGTCTCCATCATCGCCCGCCGGTAGGGCTTCTGGTCGTAGCTGACGCCGACCATGAAGACTTCGCATTCGAGCCCAAACATCTCACAGGCCAGAGCCAGGGAGGAGCCCCACTGGCCGGCGCCGGTCTCTGTCGCGAGCTTCTTGACGCCCTCCTGCTGGTTGTAGAAGGCCTGCGGAATCGCGGAGTTGGGTTTATGGGAGCCGGCCGGGGAGACGCCTTCGTACTTGAAATAGATGTGGGCGGGTGTATCCAGCGCCTTCTCCAGACGACGGGCCCGAATCAGCGGCGTCGGGCGCCAGAGACGGTAGGCATCAACCACCTCTTCTGGAATGTCGATCTCGGGCTCCATCGATACTTCCTGCTCGATCAGGCCCATCGGAAAGAGCGGCGCCAGATCCTCTGGTCCGAGCGGCAGGCCGGTACCCGGGTTAAGCGGCGGCAAAGGCTCGCCTGGCAGGTCAGCGGCGATATTCACCCAGCTTCGGGGGATCCTCGATTCGTCAAGCATGTACTTGATCTGTTTGCCCATTGCAAATTCCTCTCCTCGGGTCCTGTACAGGTTCAGTCAGCCAAGTCTAGAACGGACGGGCGCGCGGGCCAGAAACTCAGCGTCTGAGGGTGATCGAGCGTGCCGTTTTTGCCTTCGCCCCGGCCGCGTCCTTCATCGAAGTCTTGGCCTTCAGCTTCAGTTTGCCGCGGGCCTTCTTGCCGGCGCCGGTCAGCTTCAGGGTGACCTTGCCAATCTTTCCTGACTTGGCCTTGCCTTTGGAGTTCAGCTTCGCCGAGGAGACGGTCAGCCTGGGGCCGGTTTAAGAGCTCTCGCAGGTCGCCGAGAAGATGTCGAGTGGGTCGGCCAGCAGGCTGTCTTTGGAGGAGCCGCCGTTGATCTGGTTGGCGGAGTCGTTGCCCGGCCCACCACTGAGAGAATCGTCGTCATTCCCCCCCGACAGGTAGTCGGGACCCGTCCACCGAGCAAATTGTCAGATCCTTCATTCGACTGGAAATCGTTCGGCTCCGGCCCAGCATGTAGCCGCCGACAGCCCCCGCTCCATTCATCGTGCCATGCCGTCGCCATCGTCGAGTCCCACTTGGTCAATCGGCGCGACGATCGAGACATCGTAGGCGACGCTGTCGTTCAGGTCGCCGAGCGCGACGTCAATGTCGCCGATATCCGCTTCGGGGCAGAATGCTCACGCAGGGAGGGGTGACAGTGATCACTACGGTGCCTGCTTCGGTGAAAACGAAGTTGCCGCCGGACCGTACGATCGTCAGCTGGTTGGTCTCGCCCGCCGCCGCGTTGTATTCGACCCGGGTCGAAGTGATCTTGAGGGTTGATGCCGAAGCGACGCCGGGAGCGGCGGCCATGACTGCCGCCAGCGCGAGCAGGGGGAGCAGGATCCTTGATATCCATCGGCTGGTCCCCACCGTGCGCAAGAACAAGGTCTACCACGGACCCGGCGTAAAGATCAGAAACTTCAGCTCGGATCAGGAGGAGCGGGCTGGCCGTCCGGCTGAACCACGAGCCAGAGGCCGCCGAATTCATTGACGTTATGACAGAGCACCTGCCCCGGTGGATCGTCCACGTAGTAATAGAGCGGGTGGCCGTTATAGG
>CALEMO010000380.1 GCA_937910825.1 uncultured Solirubrobacterales bacterium
GCCCTTCTGGGGCGCCCTGGCGGACCTCGCCTCGGGTGCCGACCTCGCGGTCGCTCTGGCGGTCGTATCGGCCCACCGGGGCCAGGCTCTCGAAGGAGCGGGTGGCAGGCCGCTGGTCTGTTTCGGCGAACTCGGGCTGACCGGGGATCTGCGCTACGTCGGTCACGCCGAACGGCGGGTCGCCGAAGCGGTCAAGTTTGGCCTCGATCCGGTTATCGGACCGGGCTCAGGCGAGCGCTTGCCGGGCCTCGTCAGTTGCTCGACCCTGCGCCAGGCGGTCAAGCGAAGCTTTGAGGCTGCGCCGCGTATCGCTGCGGCCTGATTCGGCCCTTCGCAGCGCCAAGCTGGGGAGCGACTCGCAACGGTCGTCCCGAAAACGCGCCAGACCGCATTAACAAGCGAAATCTGGCATAATAGCCGGATGAGTCGAGCCGTAGAAACTGATCTTTCGCACCTTTCAGAGCGTCAGGATCCGAGGCTTTTGCGCGCTATTGACGCGGTAGCTCCGGGTACCAATCTGCGCGAAGGAATCGATCAGATCGTCCATGCCAGGACCGGCGGGTTGATCGTCGTCGGCGAGACCGAAGACTTCGCATTCATGCTTTCGGGTGGCATCCGGCTGGATATCGACTATACGCCGGCGATGCTCTATCAGGTCGCAAAAATGGACGGTGCGATTCTGGTCAATCGCGACGCGACGAAGATCACCTGGGCCAACGTCCAGATGATGCCCGATCCGACCATCCATTCCTCCGAGACCGGCACCCGCCACCGCACGGCCGAAAGGATCTCGAAGCAGGTCGATGCCCTTGTCGTCGCCATTTCGCAGCGCCGCGAAGTCGTATCGCTCTACCTCGACGGCATGAAGTACATCCTTCAGGACATCCCGTCCGTGCTCGCCAAGTCGAATCAGGCGCTGGCGACGCTGAACAAGTACCGCTCGAGGCTGGACGAGCTTTCCGATCGGCTGTCCCGGGCCGAGTTCAACGGCGGGGTGGTCCTTTATGACGCGCTTGCCGTGCTGCAGCGCTCCGAACTCGTTTCACGCATGGCGATCGAAGTCGAGCGCTACATCGTTGAACTCGGGACCGAGGGGCGCCTTATGGAAATGCAGCTCGAAGAAACGATGGTCGGCGTAGCCGCGGAGCGTTCGGCCCTGATCCGCGACTACTCGGTAGTAGATACAGAAGAAAACCTTCAGATCGTGGCCGAGCAGGTTTCGTCGCTTTCCCATCAGGACGTGCTTGATTTTGGCAGCCTTGCCGAAATCCTCGGCTATGACCGCAAGCTGAACACCCTTGACTTCCCGATTGAGCCACGCGGCTACCGACTGCTCGGCAACGTTCCCCGTCTTCCCAGACTCGTCGTCCAGAAGATCGTCCAGCAGTTCGGCAGCCTCGATGAAGCTCTCAGGGCTCCCGACCAGGAACTGGCGTCGGTGGACGGCGTGGGCCCTTCCCGCGCCAAGGAGATCCGCGAGGGCGTTCGCCGGCTCCAGGAGTCGGCCCAATCTGACCATTTTTTGAATACATGACGGCATTGCCGTCGCTACGAAGCAAAGGAGCATTCTGATTTCTGATTCAGAAGCAGTGAAAGAAGACGGTCTCGAGGAAGTTGAAGCCGAGCCTTACGTTTATGATTTCGAGGAGGGCGACAAGGTCGTTTACCCGCACCACGGCGCCGGAGTTGTCCTGAAGAAGGAAAGCACCGAGTTGCTGGGCGAGACCCGCGAGTATCTGACGATCAAGATCCTGCACAACGATCTGACCGTCAAGGTCCCGACCGAAAATGCCGGCATCGCCGGCCTGCGTCCCGTAATCGACGAAGACGAGATCAAGAAGGTCATTTCGGTCCTTTCCGACGAAGTTTCGGACATGCCGAAGAACTGGAACCGGCGCTTCAAATACAACAAGGAAAAGATCAAGACCGGCAACGTCTTCGAGCTCGCGGAGGTTGTGCGCAACCTCGCGCTTCGTGAGATGGAGAAGGGCCTCTCGACCGGGGAGAAACAGATGTACACCCGGGCTAAGAAGATCCTTGCTTCCGAGTTCATGTACGCCCTGGACAAGGACGAAGAGGGCGCCGAGAGCTACCTGAACGGCCTGCTCGAAGAGCGTTTCGAGGCCTCCGTGGCTGCGGCGGCAGCCGCCTGACCGGGAAGCGCCGGCAAGTTTCCGCCACCGGGTTGATAGTGGCCGCCGGATCCGGGCTCAGGCTCGGGGTCGGTGTGCCCAAGGCCCTGGTCACCGTCGGCGACCGTCCGATGTATGAATGGTCGCTCATGGCCTTTCGCGATGCCCGGACCGTCGAGCAGATAGTGCTCGCGGTGCCGCCGGGCCGCCAGCCCGACTTCAGTGCCTCCGGGGTCATGCTGGTTGAGGGCGGGTCGTCCCGCTCCCGCTCGGTTGCGAATGGTCTTGCCGCGGCGGAGAATGAATTCCTGGTCGTGCACGATGCTGCAAGGCCTCTGGTGAGCCCTCAACTGATCGACCGCGCTGTAGAGGCGCTACGGGAGTCACCCGAACTCGACGCAGTGGTGACCGCCGCGCCGGTGACAGACACTGTGAAGCGGGTGGACGAGAATGGCACTGTGGTTGAAACGCTCGATCGCAGCACGCTTCGTGCGGTCCAGACCCCCCAGGTGTTCAGGACGGCTGCGCTCCGGGACGCGATCGCAAAGGGCGACCTCGAGAACGCGACCGACGACGCCTTTCTGATCGAATCCGCGGGCGGCAGGGTAGCCGTGCTGGATTCACCTGCTTCCAACATCAAAGTAACGGTCGCCTCCGATATCGACCTGGCTGAACATCTGATGTCCTCAATCAAGGAAATTTCGAATTGATCACTGACTACCACCTCCACCTGCGCCCGGACGAGCTTGGCGCCACCGCTGAAGACCACTTCACACCAGCCAACATCGACCGCTACCTGGACGCGGCCTCTGAAGCCGGCGTCGGCGATCTCGGTTGTGCCGAGCACATGTACCGCTTCACGGAGGCCCTCAAAGTCTGGAGCCACCCTTTCTGGCAGGAGTGGGCGATGGATGACCTCGACATGTACTGCGACGTTGTCTCGGCCAGTCCGATGAAGCTTGGTATTGAGGCGGACTTCGTGGCCGGGGCGGAAGACCGACTTTCGAACATGCTCGAGCTCCGTCCTTTCGAATTCGTGGTCGGTTCGGTCCACTTCATCGGTGACCGCTCGCTCGATACCGAGGAGTACTCCGTCTGGGACGATCGCAGTGACCCGGACGAAATCTGGCGAAGGTACTTCGAGACCGTCGCCGAAGCTGCCCGGTCCGGCCTTTTCGACATCGTCGCCCACCCCGACCTGGTCAAGGTCTGGGGGCGTTCACAGCAACTTCCGGGCAAGGACCCCCGCTTCTTCTACGAGCCGGCTGTTGAAGCGATCGCTGAGGCTGACGTCGCGGTCGAGGTCTCGACTGCCGGGTTCCGCAAGGCAGTCAACGAGATGTATCCGTCTTCGGCGTTCATGGAGATGTGCGTCGAGGCCGGAACCAGCTTTGCGTTGTCTTCGGACGCGCACTCTGCCGACCAGATCGGCTATGGCTACGACCGGGCGATCGAATTCCTCGCGGGGCACGGTGTGACTGAGCTGGCCACCTTCAATGAGCGGCAGCGCAGCTTGCAGCCGATCGGCGAGAAGGTCGAGACAGCTTGAGCACGGGCATCGGATACGACAGTCACCGCTTTGCCGATGGCCGCGCCCTGATCCTGGGCGGCGTCGAGATTCCCTACGAGAAAGGCCTCGCCGGACATTCCGATGCCGACGTGGTCACGCATGCCGTTATCGATGCTCTGCTGGGAGCCGCCGGTCTGGGGGATATCGGCGAGCTGTTTCCCGACACCGATGGTGCCTGGGAGGGAGCGGATTCGATCGAGCTCCTGCGGACGGTGACCGGCATGGTCCGCGGAGCAATCGAGAACATCGATCTGACCGTGATCTGCGAACAGCCGAAGCTTGCGCCTTTCAAATCCGAAATCGCGCTCTCGATCAGCAGGGTGACTTCGGCCCGGGTCAACGTCAAGGCGACGACAAACGAAGGCATGGGCTGGATCGGACGGGGCGAAGGCATCGCCTGCATGGCAGTCGCTTCGATCGCAGCCTGAGTCAATATGGTCGCCGGATGCTAGACAGGATTCTCAGCGGGGTGTCCGACGCCGCCTTCCAGGTCAAGGTGCTCTCGAAGACCGGAATCCTCTCGCCGATGAGGCCGGACAAGACCGCGAAGGTCATCTCAACGCTGGTCGGTGGTGGCACCACCCCGGCAACCGCGATCAGGGTCGCCGCAATAAAACACCCCGACAGCGTCTTTATCGTCGACGAGCGCGGGTCGCTCACCTACTGCGATGTGGACGAGCGCACCACCCGGCTTGCCCAGTCGCTGCGTGGTCTCGGGATCGCAGCCGAAGACGGCGTCGGCATCATGTGCCGCAACCATCGCGGCTTCATCGAGACCAACCTGGCTGCAGCCAAGCTCGGGGCAACGGCACTGCTCCTGAATACGATGTTCTCCGGGCCACAGCTTGCCGAGGTCGTTGAGAGGGAGGGCCCCAAGGTTCTCATCTACGACGAAGAGTTCGAAGGGCTGCTCGAAGGTGTACCGGAGCAAGTGACCCGGGTCACCGCATTCAGCGACGCTTCCCCGAAACTGGATCTCGAGAGCCTGATCGAATCCGGCAGCAGCGAAGACCTCAGCTGGCCGGAAGTCCAGTCGAAGTTCATCATTCTCACATCGGGAACCACCGGAACCCCCAAAGGCGCGCAGCGAAACAGTCCGAAGGGACTCTCGGGCCTGGCCGGCCTGCTCGACCGGATACCCCACCGCAGCGGCGAGACAATGGTGATCGCGGCTCCGCTCTTTCACTCCTGGGGCTTCATCAATTCGGTGTTTGCTCTGACCCTGGGGGCGACCATCGTCCTTGACCGGCGCTTCGAAGCCGAGCAGACGATGAGGAGGATCGACGAGCACGACGCGGATGTCCTGGTAGCGGTGCCGGTGATGCTTCAGAGCATCCTCGAGCTGCCCGAAGACGTCCAGAGCAGCTTCAGGGCATCGAACCTGAAGCTCACGACCCTTTCCGGATCGGCCCTTCCCGGAGGCCTCGCCACCGCCTGGATGGACCGCTACGGCGAGAACGTTTACAACCTCTACGGATCCACCGAGGTCGCTTTCGTCTCGATCGCAATCCCTGAAGACCTCAGGCTCGACGCAGCGACCGCCGGCCGCATGCCTCACGGTACTTCGATCAGGCTGGTTGATGAGAACGGTCGAGATGTGGCCCCTGGCGAAACCGGCCGGATCTTCGTCAGCAACGGCATGACTTTCGAGGGATATACAGGCGGTGGCACCAAGGACAACCTCGGTGACTACATCTCCAGTGGAGACGTGGGGCACTTCGACGATCGCGGGTTGCTATTCATCGACGGGCGTGACGACGAGATGATCGTCTCCGGCGGCGAGAATGTTTTTCCTGGCGAAGTCGAAGAACTGCTCGCCGGTCACGACCATGTGGTCGAGGTTGCGGTGGTCGGCATAACAGACCCCAAATTCGGCCAGAGGCTCAAGGCATTCGTGGTGGCCAGGGAAGGAACCGTGCTCTCCGAGGCCGAGCTGAAGGACTACGTCAAGGCGAATCTGGCTTCGTTCAAGGCGCCAAAAGAAGTCGTCTTCTTGGATGAACTACCGCGTAATGCCACCGGCAAGGTTCTAAAACGGTCTCTCGCGTAGTAAGTTTGAGTCGTCGATGAGCGATCCAACGCAAGCTCCGTCCGCGGACGAGATGGGAAAGACGAACGGCCTGCCGGCCGAACTTCGTCAGGTCGAAGAAAATTCGGCCCGTATGAACGCCCGGATCGAGGCCTTCGCGAAGGAGTTGAACGAAGGAGAATCGAAGGCGCGCGCTGCCGAGCTGGCTGCCCGCGACTCCGAACTAAAAGCTCTGGCGACAGCGCGCGAAACCCTGGCCCAGGCAAAGAAGTTCGAAGCCGAAGCCGGTAAAGCCCGCGCCGAAGCAGCCACCGCAGACCAGCGCGTGGAACAGGCGAAGGTTGCGGCCGCCCAGGAAACGGCGCAGGCTCGAGAAGAGATCAAGGCCAAGGCGCGGGAGACCTTGCGCAAGCTGAGCGCCGAGGCACGCGAGAAGATCGAAGCTTCCCAGGCAGGGCGCCTCAAGGCCGAGGAGGCATTGAAGGACCTGGCCGAAAAGGATGCGAAAGTCAGAGAGGCCCAGGCAAAGGTCGAAGCCGAGCTGAAGCGCGTGGAGGGCAGTCTCAAGGAGGAGCGGGCAACCCGTGAAGAGGCACTGGGCAAGGTTGCCGCGGAAGGGGAAGAGCGCCTCGCCGCTCGCACCAAGAACCTTGAAGAAACTGCCGAGCGCCTGGCCAAAGAAGCCCGCCAGGCTGCCGAGCGGGAAGCTGTAAACCGGATTGAGGCCTCAGACGAGCGCACCCGCAAGGCTCAGGAACGCGCCGCCCGGGCCGAGGCTCACGCCAACGAATTCGAACAGCTTGCCCGACAGCGCATCAGCGAGATCGAAGCAGACATTGACCGGCGCGTCATGGAAGGCACCGAGCAGGTGCGCCAGGAGGCCGCCGAACGGGTCGAGGCCCTGATCGAGCGCTTCGGCCGCGAAGCCGAAGAAGACGCACGCAAGCGTGCTGACCAGCGGTTGCGCGACGAAGACGAGCGCATCGCCCAAGAGGCCGAGCGCCGGGCTGATCTGGCAAAGCAGTCGGCAGATGACGAAGTACGGGCTGCGGCCGAACGTGCCCGTCAGGAAGCCCTCTCGGCCGCCTCCAGCACGGCCCCTGCATGGGAACGCTCAAAGCGGGGACCTGATGAAGACGATGGTTCTTCGACACCCAGGCGCCGTCGTGGTGGACCCGGTGCCGGTGGATACCGCACCTTCTGATCAAGGGTCAGGGTCACTTTGATGCGTGAAGTGAGGATCAAGGACACGATGAGCGGCGAGCGCCTGGTGATCGACCGCGACCGGGAGGTAGGCATCTACGCCTGCGGTCCCACCGTCTACAGCCGGATACACATCGGCAATGCCAGGCCTTTCGTGATCTTTTCTCTGCTGGCGAGGTTCCTGCGGAGTGAGGGTTTCCGGCCGCGGCTGGCGATCAACATCACTGACATCAACGACAAGATCTATGACGCAGCCCGGCAGCGGGGCGTCGCTTCGAACGAGCTCGCCGCAGAAATGACCGCTGCCTACCTGGATGACACTGGCGCCCTTGCTATCGGGCGCCCCGATGCGGAACCTCTTGCCACGGCGATGGTCACCGAGATCATTGATCTGATCGCCGACCTGGTCGAGTCAGGCCATGCCTACGAGTCCGGCGGGGATGTCTATTTCTCGGTTCGCGGCTTCGACGGCTACGGCAAGCTGTCACACCGTTCGCCGGATGACATGGAGCAGGGCGAGGACGACGCCGGTTCCCTGAAACGCGACCGGCTTGATTTCGCGCTGTGGAAGACCCGCAAAGCCGACGAAGACACCTCGTGGCCATCGCCGTGGGGGGACGGAAGGCCGGGCTGGCACATCGAATGCTCGGCGATGGCAGAAGCCGAGCTCGGTGAGCTGCCGTTCGCGATCCATGGCGGTGGGTCCGACCTGGTCTTTCCGCATCACGAAAATGAAATTGCCCAGTCCGAGGCGGCCCGGGGCAAGCCGCTGGCGCGCGTCTGGATGCACAACGGAATGATCGAGACCGACACCAGCAAGATGTCAAAGTCAGAGGGCAACATCTTCCAGTTGTCGCAGGCGATCGACACTTACGGCGCTGAGGCCGTCGTTTCCTATCTGATCTCGGGCCACTACCGTCAGCCGCTCGCTTTCGGGGAAGCGCCGCTCGAAGAGGCGGTTGCCCGGGTCGGCCGGCTGCGCAACTTCCTGCGCGGCTGCGATCTCGAAGTGGTACCAGGCAAGGTGGCCGAAGCTGCTGTAGAGCGTTTCCGCGACGCCCTGGCGGACGATTTCAACACCCCGAAGGCGATGGTCGAAGCCTTTGACCTCGTTCGGCTCGCCAACCAGGAGACTTTGCCCGGAGCCGGGGCTGCTTTGCTGGAGATGCTGGAGCTGGTCGGCCTCGAATCGCTAGCGGTGGAAATCGCCGCTGGCCCGGATGCCGACGCGCTGCTGATGCTCGAAGCCCGCGAGGCTGCTCGCGAAGCACGGGACTTCGAGCTCGCCGACGATTTGAGGGAACAGCTTGCCGAACGGGGCTGGCAGGTCCGTGACTCGGCCGAGGGCGCGACACTCGTGCCACTCCAGCGATGATGCCGGGTGCCTGATGGTCGCGGATCCAGTTCGATGAGCGAGTTCATCTATGGCCAGCAGCCGGTTGCCGAGGCCGAACGTGGCCGACGGCAGGTCCACCGGGTCTGGAGCTCCCCGGAGATTCCGGCGGGCAGACTGGCCGAGATGGCCGGCAGCGAAGACCATCAGGGCATCGTCGCTGAAGTCGATGAATATCCGTATGTGGGCTCGCAGCAGCTACTTTCGCGACCTGACGCACTGATCGTTGTTCTCGATCAGATCCAGGATCCCCGGAACCTCGGAGCCGTCTGTCGCTCGGCCGAAGTGGCGGGCGCAGATGGCGTGGTGATCCCTGACCGGCGGGCGGCGACCGTGACTGCGGCCGTGTGCAAGACCTCGGCCGGTGCAGTCGAGCACCTCCAGATCGCGCGGGTGAGAAATATCGCCGACTTCCTGGCCGAAGGAAAGAAGGCCGGCTTCTGGGTCTGGGGGGCAGAGGCCGAGGCCGAATCTGCTCCCTGGCAGATCGACCTCACGGGCAAGACGATGATCGTCATGGGCTCGGAAGGCAAAGGCCTAAGGCCCCGGGTCGCCGACAACTGCGACGGTCTGGTCTCGATCCCGCAGGGAGGCAGGATCGACTCGCTGAATGTCTCTGCGGCGGCCTCGGTACTGCTCTTTGAAGCGGTCCGGCAACGCAGTTCCTGAGCTTTTTTCTGCAACATCACTTTCATCGATTTCGGGCAAGGGGTTGACAGAACTCTGCGAACCCGTAAACTAACGGTTAGATAAAGGGTGAACCTCAAGTTGAGTGTGAGGATTCACCTGTCAGTTAGGGCGTCCAGGGGAGGTAAGTGGCGCCACAGGCCTTCTTAAAAGGAGAATGTTTAGTGGCTACCCCAACCTCAAATGTTGCAATAGCAGGAACTTCAACCAGGATCCGCACATCACCTACGGGGCACTCTAAGCCTCGACTAGAGCCTGATGATCAGTCTCTCGTAGCCCGTTCCAAGGGTGGAGACAAAAGGGCGACTGAGCATCTGATCAAGCGCTACCAAGGTTTTGTGAGACTCAAGGCGTCGTCCTATTTCCTGGTCGGCGGTGACTCGGATGACCTCAATCAGGAGGGCATGCTCGGTCTCTACAAGGCGATTCGGGACTATCGGACCGACCGCGAATCGAGTTTTCGCAATTTCGCCGAGCTCTGCATCACCCGGCAGATCATCACCGCCGTGAAAACCGCCACCCGCAACAAGCACGCTCCGCTCAACCAGTACGTCTCATTCGGCCAGTCGCCGGCGGCGAACGGCGAGTCGGATACGACCATGGAAGAGATCCTGCCTGGGCCTACCGCATTCGATCCGGTCAACCAGGCGATTTCCACCGAAGAATTGGGCAGCCTGGTCGGTCACCTGCGCTCCTCGCTCTCCGAAATGGAGAGCAGCGTGCTCGGCTACTACCTCGAAGACCGTTCATACGAAGAGGTGGCGCTGCTGCTCGGCTGCGATACCAAGACGGTGGACAACGCTCTCCAGAGGGTCAAGCGCAAGATTTCGCGCCATCTCGACTCGCGTGAAGTAGCGGTCTGACCCAGGAATGCTTCAACTCAAACCCGGATTCGCCGAAGCAGGGATCAGCCACAGATCCCTGCTTCGTCATATTCTGGGGCAGTAAGTTCCCGCCCGCCTAGCTCAATTGGTAGAGCACCTGTCTTGTAAACAGGAGGTTTCCGGTTCAAGTCCGGAGGTGGGCTTTTAGTCCTGAAGCCATCGGCAACATCGATCGCGGTGCTGTCGACGTCCGTGGATCGCCGCTCCGCTCCCATCTGCTGATCTACGGTGGGCCGTGGACCGTTCCCTACTCGCAGAAGGTGCTGGTAGACCCGGACACTGGTCTCTGGCCCAATTGCGCCGTCCAAAAATTCCTCTGCATGACCGTCAGGTGATCGTCTTCGATCGAGAGAGTCGCGCTACTTCTTGCGTTTGACTCTGAACTTCGCGACTGCCGGCTTGCCGGGCTTGACCCTTTTCAGGAAGGACGGCGACTTGCATTTCTTGAACTTCTTGCGGTCGAGCCTGCATTTGAACTTTGCGCCGGCCTGGTTGCTCTTGAACGCAACCTTGATCTTTCTGACGGTCCTGTTCCTGATCACACACTTCCTTTTCGGACGCCGCTTGAAGGTGGTCTTCGGCGTCGGTATCTCCGAAGGTCTAGTTCGAATCGCCTTTGGTCATGCCGATGCGGCTCAGGCCGATCCGGCGGGCCTGATCGCGCAAGTTCCGGGTGATGTGCGGCGCGTCGAGTGTCAACTTCACCTTCGCCGGCTTCATTTTGGTGGCCGTCCTCACTCGCTGGACGGCCCGTGCCAGCTTGGTGATGCTCGGCAGCAGGAATCCGCGGCCGTGGCTGATGATGAACTCGCTGGCTTCCGGGTGGAGCGTGAAGAATTCGCTGAGCGGGTCCTCTTTCGCCATACGCGTTTCTTCCTGATGGTCGCGGACCTCACCTGCAGCGGTGAGAAGGTCGGCGGGAATCTCAGCCTCGAACGGGGGCCAAGGGGGTGCCGGCTCGGGCGCATTGCGGCGGTCCGGCATGAAGCGCGCCAGCAGCATCAGGTTGATCCCCCCACGCCTGCGAAAGCGGCGGATCATCAGACCCGTTCGTGAAGGCTCGGCACTACCCGTCTGCTCGGACACCACTGAAGCCTAGCGCCGCACCAGAAACGGTCAGCGATCAGTCGGGTTTCTGTGACCGGCAGCCGGGGCCGGTAAGAATTCGCCCTGTAACGCCCCGGGCCAGCCCGTGTAGTGAACTTAGTGACCGAAGAGCAGCTTGCTGCCTATCACGACTTCACGCGACGCCACGGGGTAAACCGGGGGCTGTATCTTCTCGCGCGCTGCCTGCTCCAGCCGGTCTTTTTGGTCTATTTCATGCTTTCGCGCCAGGGCCGCAAGAACTCACGCATCAAAGGCGCGACGATCGTCTCCGCGAATCACCGCAGTTTCCTCGACCCGTTCGTGATCGGCACCTGTCTGCCATGGGGAAAGCCGATGAATTACGTGGCCAAGGTCGAGCTCTTCGAAAAGCGCTGGCAGGGCTTCATCCTCTGCCGGGTCGGCGCCTTCCCGATCCGGCGGGGAGAAGCCGACGAGATGGCGATCGAGACAGCCGAAACGGTGCTCGCCCGCGGCGGAACGATCTGCATTTTCCCCGAAGGTACGAGGATTCGCAAAGGGTCGCTGGGCATTCCCAAGCGTGGCGTCGGCCGGCTAGCGCTGCGCAGCGGCGCCAAGGTCCTGCCGGTTGCGGTCAGCGGCTCGGAGAACGTGCGCCGCGGCCTGAGGATCAGGCCGCGCAAGGTGAAGATCCGGATCGGCCGGCCTATGTCATTCCCCCGGGCGGAGAATCCGTCCCCGGCGCTCGCGGCGTCGGTTACCTCGCGCATCTGGCCGAACGTTGAACTTCAGTGGGAGGATATCGGCGGCCTGCCACCGATGAGGCGGGCCGCGGTGATCGGCGCCGGAAGCTGGGGAACAGCAGTCGCCGTGCTACTCGCCCGCGGTGGCCTGGAAGTCCAGCTCGGAACGCGGACTGAGGAGCAGGCGCGGGCAATGTCCCTGGCGAGGGAAAACGAGAAGTACCTGCCGGGCGTTCGCCTGCCCGACGCGATCGAGATCAGAAGCTCGAGCGAGATCGAGCTCGCCGGTGTCGACCTGCTCTGCCTGGCCGTGCCATCGGCCTCCTATCCCCAGGCCGTCGGTGCGGTTGCCGACCGGGTCGGCCGCCGGACAGGCATCCTTTTGCTGGCCAAGGGCCTGGTGGCGCCGAAAGGAATGCTGCCTTCGGAGTACGTGGGCGAGCGAATCCAGTCGCGTGGCATCTCCTGTCTTGGCGGGCCTGCCCACGCGAAAGAAGCGGTTTCCGGGTCGGCCGCTCTGGTTCTTGGTACCGGAGACGAAGACTTCCAGACCCAGCTCGGCGACGTATTCGACCGGGCGGGTCTCGTCTGCGAGCGATCCGGCGACGTAGTCGGAGTCGAGATGGCTGGCGCCGCCAAGAACGCTGCGGTGTTGGCGGCCGCGGCCGCCGAACCGCATGGGCTGAACGCCGCCGGCATCGCGGCCGCGGCGGTCTGGAACGAATGCGTCGAATACGCAGTCATGCTGGGTGCCGAACTCGAGACTTTCAACGGTCTCGCCGGGGTGGGGGACTTACTTGCAACCGTGATGGCGGAAGGCAGTCGCAACCGCCGCGCCGGTGAACTGCTCGGCCGCGGGGTCAAGCCGGATCGGATCCGCGAGGCGATCGGGCAGGCAAGCGAGGCGATGGATTCCGTTCCGCAGATCGCCGCGACGGTGGCCGCCTCCGGCTGTCGCGCCGACGCGCTTCAGGGTCTCGCCGATCTCGCCACTGGCCGGATCACTTCGGATGAATGGGTCGTCGTCCTGAGAAGGGTCGAGCACTCAAGGAGGGCCGCCTGATGGCCGGCGCGCGGCCGGAAGCCGGACGGTTCGGGGTAGGGTGGCCGGGTGGACGATGCCGGGGCAGAAACCTCAACGCCAAAGCCGAAGGTCGAAACCAAGGCCGAGGTGGACCGGGGATTCGAACAGCTTTATCGGGATCACCTTCGGGACGTCTATTCCTATGCCTACTACAGGATCGGCAACCACCACGATGCGGAAGACCTGACCGAACAAACCTTTCTGCAGGCTTACAGGCACTACGCGCGGGCACGCCAGGAATCAGATGGCAGGCCACTGCGGCCCTGGCTGATCAGGATCGCGCACAACCTGGCGGCGAACTACCACCGCGACCGCTCGCGCAAGCCGCAGACTCCGCTCGACAGCATCGAGCCACCGGCCGCGATGCATACGACCGAAGCCGTGGTCGAAGGGCGGGCCGAACTGAGAGCGGTGATGGAGAATCTTCAGGAGCTTCCCGAGGAGCGCCGCGAAGCATTGGTGATGAGGTTTGCACTGGGGATGGACAACCGCGAAATTGCCAGGGCCATGGGCAAATCAGACGGTGCGACGAAGGTCCTGCTTCACCGGGCGATAAAGCAGCTCCAGGAACGAATGGAAGAAGCGGGACATGGATGAAGTCTCGATAGAAAGCATGCTCTCCGACGTATTGCGCCCGGTCGAGCCCCCGGAGAAGCTCTCGACCAGGCTTCAGGGAACATTTGCTGCAATTTCCGAGGCGGCAGCCAGCGATCTGAGCGACTGGGCCGATGAGCTTGCCGAGAGCGAGATGCAGTCTCTTCGTGAGCCCCGAAACTGGGTCAGGCCGGTGGTCGCTGTCGCGGCCGGCGGCCTCGCTACCGGTGCCCTTGTCGTCTTCGAATTCCGGCGCCGCGGACGGCAGCGTTCGTCGAAGCTGGATTCGGCGATCCGGCAAGCTCGTTCACGATCCGGTCTTTGACGAAGACCCGCCCCTGGCCTGGCGGGAGGCAAGCTCTTCCTGCCTTCGCCGGCGTCGCCGCCCTTCACGCCGAGAAGTCCGGGCCTTGCGGTTTTCGAGCCTGGCTGCGACCAGTCCGGTCAGCCGGTCCCAGAGACCCGCAACCAGACAGGCGAGCGCTGCGAGGCCGAGCAACAGGTTGAGCAGGTTCACCGGGCGCTCGGCCGGCAACTTCGAAAAAAGAAGGTCACCATCAGGAGCAGAGATGCCCCAAATGGCAAGT
>CALEMO010000381.1 GCA_937910825.1 uncultured Solirubrobacterales bacterium
CGCGGCCCAGCTCGAGTTCAATCTCGGTGTCGGGCCGGACCAGTTTCAGGAGATGGCCAAGTTCAGGGCGATCCGCCGGATCTGGGCCCGGGTGCTCGAAGAATGTGGTGTGCCGGCAGACCGGCGCCATTCCGCGACCTACGGACAGACCACGGCCCGCATGATCACCGGGATCGACCCCTGGGTCAACATGCTGAGGGTGACCACGGCCGCTTTCGCCGCCGGAACCGCTGGCGCCGACGGGGTGACTGTCACCCCCTTCGATCGCGCGATCGGTGAGCCCGGTGGCCTTGGCCGCCGGATCGCCCGCAATACCCAGATCATTCTGCAGGACGAATCTTCGCTGGGCCGGATCAGTGATCCAGCCGCCGGCTCCTGGTACGTCGAAGTCCTGACCGACGAAGTTTCGAAGGCCGCATGGCAGCGCTTCACCGAGATCGAGGCTCAGGGAGGGGTTCTGGCCGCCCTGCGCTCGGGACTGATCGCCGATGAGCTGGCCAAGCAGGCCGATGTTCGCGAAGACGAACTAGCGCACCGGGTCAGGGTGATGACCGGGATCAACGAGTTTCCGCTGCTCGGCGACGACGGCACTTCGCCGGAAACTGTCGACCGTGAAGCCCTGGCCAGGATCGACGCCGCATGCCTCGCAGAGCGCCCGACGCCGGGTGGCCTGGATGAACTTTGCGCGGTCCCGGCGGACCAGCGACTGAAGCAGGCAACCGCGCTCGCCTCGTCCGGCGCGCGAATCGATGAGATCGGCGCCGCGCTCAACCAGGGACTCAGTGGCAGAACGGTGCTTGATCCGCCGATCGAATCCCGCCCGGACCCGGCCTCCTTTCAGGCACTGCGCGAGGCCGCAAGTGCTCATCAGGCTGCGGGTGGCGAGCGGCCGCAGATCTACCTCGCATGCATGGGCTCGATCGCGGCGCATGTCAGTCTCGCCAACTGGGCCAAGAGCTTCTTCGAGGTTTCCGGAATCGAGACGGTCCCCTCTGGAGCGCTGGAGGGCAATACCCGACAGGCATCGATCTTGGAGGACGGTGGTTTCAAAGTTGCGGCCATCTGCGCGAGCAGGAAAGAAAGCCCTGAGGCGGTCGCTGAGCTGGCCGCCGGACTGCGCGATGCCGGCGCTGAATACATCTACATGATCAATTCGACCCCGGAGCTCAATCAGGCTGCGGGTGCCGATGAGCTGCTCAAGAACGGGGTCAACATGATAACCGTGCTGAGCGAGGCGCTTGCGCGGCTCGGTGTGGAGGTTCCGTCGTGAGCGACATCGAAGAAATCCCCGACTTCTCTGGCGTCGAGTTGGGCGGCATCGAAGAGCAGCCCGCTTCGGTTCAGGAGCTGAAGCTCGCGCTCGACGAGGCGGCAGCAGAGAACCCGAGTGACGACGGCGTCCATTGGCAGACACCGGAGGGCATCCAGCTCGACCCGGCGTATACCTCCGAAGCACTTGAGGGGATCGACTTCCTCGAAACGAAGCCCGGCTTCCCGCCTTACCTTCGTGGTCCGTACCCGACGATGTACGTGAACAAGCCCTGGACGATCCGCCAGTACGCGGGCTATTCAACCGCTGAAGAGTCGAACGCGTTTTACCGCCGCAACCTTGCGGCCGGCCAGAAGGGCCTGTCGATCGCTTTCGACCTGGCAACCCACCGCGGCTACGACTCCGACCATGAGCGAGTGGCCGGCGACGTCGGCATGGCCGGCGTGGCGATCGATTCGATCTACGACATGCGCACCCTCTTCGACGGCATTCCGCTCGAAGAGATGAGCGTTTCGATGACCATGAACGGCGCCGTGCTGCCGGTGCTCTCGCTCTTCATAGCTGCCGCCGAGGAGCAGGGCGTGCCGCATGACCAGATCACGGGCACGATCCAGAACGACATCCTCAAAGAGTTCATGGTGCGCAATACCTACATTTATCCGCCGAAGCCTTCGATGCGCATCGTCTCCGACATCATCGGATTCACTTCGAGAGAGCTGCCGCGTTTCAATTCGATCTCGATCTCCGGCTACCACATGCAGGAGGCCGGAGCGACCGCTGATCTCGAGCTCGGCTACACGCTTTCCGACGGCGTCGAATACGTGAAGGCGGCACTGGCCTCGGGCCTGGAGATCGACAACTTCGCGCCGCGGCTCTCGTTCTTCTGGGCTATCGGGATGAACTTCTTCATGGAGGTCGCGAAAATGCGCGCCGGCCGCCTGCTCTGGGCCAGCCTGATCAAGGAGTTCGGACCGAAAAACCCGAAGTCGATGTCGCTGCGCACCCATTGCCAGACATCGGGGTGGAGTCTGGCCGCTCAAGACGCGTACAACAACGTGGTCCGCACCTGTGTCGAAGCGATGGCTGCGACCCAGGGCCATACCCAGTCGCTGCACACCAATGCGCTCGACGAGGCGCTCGGCCTGCCCTCCGACTTCAGCGCCAGGATCGCCCGCCAGACCCAGCTCTTCCTGCAGCAGGAGTCGGGCACGACCAGGGTGATCGATCCCTGGGCCGGCAGCTACTACGTCGAACACCTGACCCGTGAACTGGCCCTCAAGGCGCTTGCCCACATGAAGGAGATCGACGAAGCCGGTGGTATGACCGAAGCGATCGCCGCCGGCATCCCCAAGCTGAGGATCGAAGAATCTGCCGCCCGGACTCAGGCGCGCATCGACTCCGGCAAGCAGACCGTGGTCGGCGTCAATTCCTACCGACCCGAAGAAGACACATTGGTAAACGTGCTCAAGATCGATAACAACGAAGTGCGAAATGCCCAGCTGGCGAAGCTCGAGCGGCTGCGCGCCGAGCGTGACCAGGCGGCGGTCGATCAGACACTCGAGCACCTGACAAATGCCGCCCGAAGCGGCGAAGGCAACCTGCTCGACCTTGGTGTCAAAGCCGCCAGAGCCCATGCGACGGTCGGGGAAATCAGCCTCGCTCTGGAAAAGGAGTACGGTCGCCACGCGGCAGAGATCCGTTCGATTGCGGGCGTCTATCTACAGGAGGTCGGCATGAGTTCCGATTCTTTCTCGAATACAAAAGAAATGGTCCTCAAGTTCGAATCCGCCGAAGGCCGCAGGCCACGCGTGCTGGTCGCGAAGATGGGCCAGGACGGACACGATCGTGGCCAGAAGGTGATCGCCACCGCTTTCGCCGATCTCGGTTTCGACGTTGACAT
>CALEMO010000382.1 GCA_937910825.1 uncultured Solirubrobacterales bacterium
GTCTTTGCGAGCCAGTCCTCTTCGTTGTGCAGAGTCGCGTTCGAGACGGTGACGCCACCGACCCTGACCGGTTCGAGCTTAGCCCAGGGCACCATGTGGCCAGTGCGGCCCACGTTCCATTCGATCTCCAGCAGACGGGTGATAGCCGTGGTCGGTGGGAACTTCCAGGCGATCGCCCATCGTGGCTCTCGCCCTGCCGAGCCGAGCTCCTGCCAGAGATCCACTTGATCGACCTTGATCACGACTCCGTCGATTTCGAAGTCGAGCCGGTCCCTGTTGTCGAGCCACCAGTGACACCGCTCCAGTACACCCTCGATCGAGGAGTGGCCGGCCGTATCCGGATTGGTCTTGAAGCCACGTGCTGCCAGCCATTCGACTTCGTCCAGATGGGTATCCAGCCGGTCGAAACCCTCGACCGCACCAATCGCGTAGCACCAGACGGAAAGCGGCCGCTCGGCCGTTGCTGCCGGGTCGATCTGGCGGATCGAACCAGCCGCGGAGTTTCTCGGATTGGCGAAAGTGGGCAGCCCGGCGTCGGTCCGGCGCTGGTTGAGCCGGGCGAAAGCCGCCAGCGGCAAGTAGACCTCGCCGCGCACCTCGACCAGCGCCGGGGCGCCGTCGATCTCTTTCGGTACGTCGGCGATCGTTTCGATGTTGTGGGTCACGTCTTCGCCGAAGCGCCCGTCGCCGCGGGTCGCCCCACGGACGAAGCGGCCGTTCTCGTAAGTCAGTGAGATCGCCAGCCCGTCGACCTTCGGCTCGGTCACGTAGTTGAGGCATTCGGGATTGATGTCCCTTTTTGCCAGATGGTTGCGAATCCGCTTCTCCCAGGCGAGTAGCTCCTCCTCAGTGCGCGCGTTGGCCAGGGACAGCATCGGGATCGCGTGCTCGACCGGGGCGAAACCTTCCACCGGCGGCGCGCCGACACGCTGGGTAGGTGAATCTCCACTGACCAGTTCCGGGTGCTCGCTCTCGAGCTGCTGGAGTTCGGCGAACAGTTCGTCGTACTGCTCGTCGGAGATCTCGGGATCGTCCTTCTGGTGGTAAAGGTAGATGTGGTGGTTGAGCTCGTCAATGAGCCGGGTGATCTGCTCTTGAACCGACTCAGCCATCGGGCCTCAGTCCCTGGAGGCGTCCAGGACGCGTTCGAAATCACGCTGCTTGAGGCCGTCCAGCCCACCGTGGTCAGTCAGGTCCAGGTGGAGCGGAGTCACCGATATCCGGTCACGGGCTATTGCGCCGATGTCGGTGCCCGGTTCGTCGTCGTGCCCTGGCTCGTAGCCGTATATCCGGTACATCGTCCGGCCGTCGTCTTCGCTGCGTTCGACCTTCTGGAGTTCATCCTTGTAGAGGCGCTTGCCCAGCCTGGTCACGGCGACTTCGGCCGGTGAACCACCCGGCACATTGATGTTGAGCAGGGTGCCGACCGGCATCGGGTGGTCGCGGAGTTCCCGAACCGTCGCCGCCGTGAACCGGGCGGCGAGTTCGAAGTCATAGTGGCGCTGCGCCGAGTAGCCCATTTCGCCACTGGAGGACTGCTGCGAGACGGCGATCGCGGGCAGGCCGAGAACGATCCCCTCGAAGGCTGCGGCCACGGTTCCGGAATAGGTGACGTCATCGCCCAGATTCACCCCGTGGTTGATTCCCGAAACGATCAGGTCGGGCTTTTCGCCGACCAGGCCGACGTCGGCGAAACGCACGCAGTCGACCGGCGTGCCGTCGGTGGCGTGCCCGAGGTCCCCGTCTTCGAACCTGATCTCCTTGACCGAAAGTGGCGAGCGGGTGGTGATGCTCCGGGCCGATGCGCTGCGGTTGGAATCCGGTGCGATCACGTCCAGGGTCACGCCGTCTATGTCTCTCAAGTGGCGACGCAGGGTCTGTAGCCCCTGCGCGCCGATGCCGTCGTCGTTAGTGAGCAGGATTCGCACACAACAAGAATAGGACTTCAGGCAGCGAGCCTCTGCGGCGGGGGTTCGGGGTAGTCGACCCTGACCAGATAAAGCCCTTCTGCCGGGGCTGTCAGGCCCGCGGATGGCCTCTCTGCACCTTCGAGCAGTCGCAGGAAGTCCTCCATCGGGCGGCTACCGTCGGCGACCTCGACCATCGTGCCGACCAGGACTCTGACCATGCTTCGCATGAAGCTGTCCCCGGTGATCCAAAACTGGAGCAGGTCGTTGCGCAGGACCTGTCCAGACGCCGGGTCGCCGAGGCCCGGCTCCGGGATCCATTCCGCGGAGTGGATCAGGCGCTGGAAACGCGTGTGGTAGGTATCGGTCGGCGTGAAGGCCGTGAAGTCGTGGTTTCCGATGATCGCCGCAGCGCAGGCATGAAGCGCATCATGGTCGAGGTAGCGGGACACCCACCAGGCCCGCCCCGGGGCGAAAGGAGTGCCCGGCTTGCGATTCAGCAGCCGGTAACAATAGGTGCGAGACACAGCGTCGCGGCGGGCGTCAAAGCCGGTCTCGACCATTGTCACCCCGCGAACCGCGATCGCCTCGGGAGTCAGCCCGTTGAGACTTCGGATGATCGAGGCGGGAATCTCACCATCAAAGTCGAAACTGGCGACCTGGCCAAGAGCGTGCACGCCGGCATCGGTACGCCCGGCGACATTCAGCTCCACCGGAGTGTGGCGCAGGGTGATCTCCAAAGCCGTCTCGAGCCGACCCTGCACCGTAGACGTGCCTTCCTGCTTTGCCCAGCCGCTGAAAGGGGTACCGTCGTATTCAATATCGAGGCGGTAGGTCGGCATCACTTACCTCTCGGTCGATGCCGGGCGCTACCGATAAGGCTTGATCAACTTCAGTTTCGACTTGCCCTTTTTTGCCGCCGGCGTAGGCGAAAATCTTGACATTGCCCTTCGACTTGCGCTGGGCGGTCACTTTGAAACTCTTGGTTACCGGCCAGCCCGGCTCGACGGTGAAGCCCTTCGGAACCTTGAACTGTCCGGCACCGCTGCCAGTGTTTCCTATGCTTAGAAGCAGGGAGCCGGCCGGGCTGTACTGGAGGATGCGGTCCTGCCCGGTGGCCGCCACATAAACCCGTCCGCTTGAGTCGGTTGTCACCTGTGAAGGTCCGCTGACGGGGCCTTCGGCCAGGCGGCAGAGGCCGGTGCAGCGAGCAAGAGGATGGCAAGCAGAGCCATGGCCACGACGCCAGACATCTTGAGGACCACCGAAGTTGCTTGCCCGCCCGTTCCCGACGCGGGAACCAGACGGCTGAATCCTTGACTCAAATGCTTTCCAATCAGGTTCGGACTGAAATCCAAATTAGCAGACCCTTCGGAGCCTGGTCTACAAACCGCAGTTTTTAAAAAAGTGCGGGCGCCATGCAGCGGAAAGGCCGCCAGGCCGCCCACCGGCACACGGTCGGATCGCTCCCGATATTGCCGCAAGGAACGGCAAG
>CALEMO010000383.1 GCA_937910825.1 uncultured Solirubrobacterales bacterium
CCCTTGCCGATCGGGTTCATATCTTCCAGCCCGGCCGGCAGCCAACTCGCGAGGTAGGGGAAAAGGCCCTTCGCCCGCACGCCTTCGTAGTGATAGGAAAACCAGACTACGAGCGTGAGCGCCAGCGGGACCGCGATGTTTGCGGTCGCGGCATAGAGCGCGAAGGACGGGATCTCCAGACCGAAGATGCTGATCATCTCGTGGGTATTGGTCGGCAGTGGCAGGTAGCCGATCATGTTGGAGAAGAAGAGGAAGAAAAAGAGGGTCGCCAGGAACGGGAACCACTTGGTCGCCAGCCGGTTGTCTTCGATGTTGCCGCCGGTGATGTCGACCTTGACCACGTCGTATGCGACTTCGACCGCGGTCTGGAGGCGGCCCGGCTTCTGCTGCATCTTGCGGGCGACGTAAAGCATGATCCCGATCGTCAGAAGTGAAGCGATCACCAGGTACATGACCGCCTTGGTGAACGAGAGGTCGATGCCACCGATGTTGATCGGGATCCAGGGATCGAGCTTGAATTCCTCCTGCGGCTTGAATGCGTCGTTCTTGCCGTCGCTGCCGAAAAGTACCCCGACCAGAATCGTCAAGGCAAAAAAGCCGAGGAAACCGAGAAGAACCTTGGTCTTGGTCGAGAGGCCTGGCTTGACTGCTTCTGCTTCGCTCATGCTTCCGGTTCCTGATCAGCCTTGAGCAGGTGGACTATGCCCCTGGACGCAAGGTTCAAAGTGAAGAGCACAACCAGCAGGATCGCGGAGTAGAGGCCGGTCTCCCGGTCGATCACGCCACTGATCAGAACACCCAGCGCCATGATCCAGGCGCTGCCGAGCGAAGAGGCGGCGACTGCGCCCATCGCGGTATTGCGCTTGCCCAGCAACAGGTTCTCCTGCGCTCTTGATTCGGCGAAACGGTGAAGCAGTCGCGAGGCGACCCAAAGGCCGGCGGCGACTGCGTAGGCACTTAGAGGCAGGCCGAGTCCGATGAACACCGGAAGCGCGGCCGCCAAAGCGATCAGGTCCACATTTGCAAGAATCGTGAGGTTGCGGCTGCTCATCTGCCCGTCGGGGGAACTCTTTGCGGCTAGCGTGGACAAGGGCACGAGACTATATCCGACAGTTCCGCTTCACGCGTTGCCATCGGGCAACGTGACAAGTGGCACGAGACTGTTTTGCCAAGCCAATAATCAGGACTGGCCCGGTTCGTCCCTGGCTCGCGGTCCTTTGATGATTTCGAGCAGGTAAACCAGGTAGACGGTTACCCCCAGCGCCGCCAGAATCATGATCACCATGAAGATCGTCCACAGGGGGTCGAAATTCCCCCGGTCGTCGCTGTAAGGGACGAGCCTGAGCGATAGCGCGAGTAGCGCCAGCACGAGGGTCCACCCATAGAGATAGGCGAGACTGCGACGCTGCGAAAAGCCGAGATTCGCCATGCGATGGTGAAAGTGCCAGCGGTCAGCTTGATAGATCGGCTGGTGGTACTTGATCCGCTTGGCGACTACGAATGCGGTATCGGCGATCGGTACCGCGAGGATGACCAGCGGAAATGCCAGAGCGACCACCGCATTGGTCTTGAGTGCGCCCTGGATCGATACCACAGCGATCATGTAGCCGAGCAGGTTGGAGCCGGTATCGCCCATGAAGCTTGAGGCCGGCGGGAACCCGTGTCGCAAGAAGCCCAGCGCGGCGCCGGCAGTAACCGCGGCCAGAACGCCCGCTTCGTATCGCTCGAGTGAAAGTGCGATCACTGCCATGGCTGCAGCCGCAATCGCAACGACGCCGGCAGCCAGGCCATCGATCCCGTCGATCAGGTTGGTGATGTTGATTACCGCGACGATCCCGAAAACGGTGAGCGGATATGCCGTCCAGCCGAGCTCGAAGCCACCGACGAACGGGATCGTCAGCGCGTCAGGATGCACCCCTGCAGCGACCGGTATCGAGGCGCCGACGATTTGTCCAAGCAGCTTTGCCAGGACCGGCAGATCGAAAATGTCGTCAAGGGCACCAACGCCTGCGACGACCAGGGCGCCGGCGAGAATGCCGATGACTTCCGCATTCCACGGCAACCAGATCAGGCCGGCGATCACTACGCCAGC
>CALEMO010000384.1 GCA_937910825.1 uncultured Solirubrobacterales bacterium
CTGTGAGGCCTCTGCCGCCGTATCGCCGATGCCATTCGGCGAGGTACGGCAGCGTGCGCACGCTGTTCAGCTGGCTGAAATCGAAGAAATGGACCAGCACCGGCCCTTTCGCCGCAAGCGGGGCCATCTTGCCGGGCTCGCCGCCGATCCAGGTCGCCTTTGGCGGCAGGTGCGGGGCGGCTATGTCGTTCGTCAATGGAAGGATGAGCAGATTCTAGGGTTCGCGGAGAGGGCGGCCGGTTGTTATGATTCGTTTCCCGCCATCCCGGACTAGGAGCAGTCGTGAATAGCAAACTGTGGGACCGAATTGAAGAGGCCCGTTCCGAGTGGAACGTTCTCGAGCACCCTTTCTACCAGCGCTGGTCAGCAGGTGAGCTGACTCTCGAGGAGCTGGCTGACTACTCAGGCCAGTACCGCTATGCCACCGAGGCGATTGCCCGGATGAGTTCGGGGATCGCTGCCGCGGCACCATCCGGGGAACGTGCCGGCCTCGAAGCTCACGCCCATGAAGAAGCAGAGCATGTTGCGATGTGGGACGGATTTGTCGCCGAAGTCGGTGGCACCGTTTGTGCAGAGCCGAATCCGGAAACCGCCGAGTGCGTCGACACCTGGACCCGGGCAGACGGTTTCGGCCGCCAGCTCGCGAGGATGTACGCGGTAGAGAGCGGCCAGCCCGAGATTTCGAAGACGAAGTCAGAGGGCCTTTCTTCCTTCTACGACATTCACGACGGCCCCGGCAACCGCTATTTCAGGGTCCACGAGACGATGGACGTGCATCACGCCGAAGAAGGCCGCAAGCTGATCGAGCGCCACATGAACGACTTCACCGAGGATGAGCTGGTCGGGGCCGCCGAAGAAGCGTTCAAGGCCAACTGGCGCCTGCTTGACGGGGTCTGCCCGTCCTGACAGGCCTGCCGCTCGCGCATGCCCTCTCCGCAGGAGAGGACATCCCGATACCGGCGTGGCTTTTCGCATGGGCGGCGTCGATTGTCCTGATTGTTTCGTTTTTCGCGCTGGCCGCAGGATGGCGGGCCGCGCGCTATGAAGGTGACAGCTGGCATCAGGTAGCGCCCCGGCTCGGGGCCGTGCTGGGATCAACCGCGGTCCGGATGCTTTGCGGCGCGATCGGACTGTTCCTGCTCGGTCTCGCCATCTACGCGGGTTTTGAAGGGACTACGGCACCCGACCGCAACATCGCGCTCACCCTGCTTTTCGTCACCGCCTGGCTCGGCTTCCCGCTGCTCGGAGTGGTTTTCGGCAACGTTTTTGCCGCCTTCAACCCATGGAATGCGATCGCTGCGCCGATCGGCTCAGCTTGGCGCAGGCTAAGCGGCAATGCTCCCCGCCACCTCGAGTATCCCCAGCGGCTGGGAAGGTGGCCCGCAGCCGTCGGGCTGGTTGCCTTCGTCTGGCTTGAACTGGTCTATGGCCAGGGCAGCGGGGTCTCGGTCGGCGTTTCCCCGGAGGCCGTCGCCAGGGCGGGACTCGCCTATTCGATCTACACCCTGGCGATGACCGCGGTCTTCAGTCGCCGGGTCTGGTTTCGAAACGGCGAGATCTTCTCGGTCTATTTCGGCATGTTCGCCAGCGCCGGCAAACTCGAGTTTCGCGACGGGATCCTCGGTTCCAGGCGCTTTCTGTCCGGGACAAGCAAATGGGTGATCGGCCCGGGCTCGGTCGCCCTGGTGATCGCTTCGATCGGGACGACCACTTTCGATGGTGCCCAGGAGGGAGTCTTCAAGGGCGGGGTTCAGTGGTGGCTCGACCGGCTAAGTGACTTCGGCTTCGGTGCGACCGCATCAACCCGCCTCGCCAGCACGACGTTCCTCGTAATCAGCATCGGGATCGTCTCCCTGATCTACCTGCTCGGCATAAGGGGCATGGGAACCGTTGCCGGAGCGCCGGATCGCAGGACCCTCTGGCGGGGTTTTGGCCACGTTCTGATCCCGATCGCCTTCGCATACCTCTTCGCCCACTACTTCAGCCTCTTCTTCTTCCAGGAGCAGGCACAGTTCACCTATCTGCTGTCTGACCCCCTCGGCACCGGTAGCACCGACATCTTCGGCACGGCGGGTAATGGCATCAACTACGGCGCGATCGGAAGTGAACTGGTCTGGTACGTGCAGGTGGCGACTCTGGTGCTCGGGCATGTCGCTGGTCTTGTCCTGGCACACGACCGGGCGATCACCTACTGGGGCGACTACCGCCAGGCTTCGCGCTCGCAGTACTGGATGCTGGCGGTAATGGTCGGCTTCACCTGTTTCGGCCTTTTCCTGCTTTCGGTGTCGAATGCCTGAATGAGAACGGGCCGAGCCAGGGATCTGGTGCTTTTACCATTGAAATACCGCGGAAAATGCACCAGATCCACGTTGTCGGGGTGATCGGGCCAGGGGGGTGACCCCCCTGGGCGTCTCGAATTACTTCGCGCTCGGCTCCGGGACGATCCGGATGTACGGCTTGGGCTCGTCCCAGCCATCGGGGTAGATCTCTTTGGCCTGGTCGTTGGATACCGAGCCGGCGATGATCACGTCTTCGCCGCGCTTCCAGTTGACCGGGGTCGCCACTTTGTGCTCGGCGGTCAGCTTGAGCGAATCGATCACCCGGAGAACTTCATCGAAGTTCCGGCCGGTGGTCATCGGGTAGATCAGGATCAGCTTGACCTTCTTGTCGGGGCCGATCACGAAAACGTTGCGCACCGTCTGGTTGTCAGCGGGTGTGCGGTCGCCCGGGTCGCCGGAGACATCCGACGGCAGCATTCCGTATGCCTTCGAAACCTCGAAATCAGCATCGCTGATGATCGGGTAGTTCGGAGCCGTACCCTGGGTCTCCGCGATGTCCCTGGCCCAGTCCTCGTGCTTGCCGAGCGGGTCGACAGAGAGGCCGATGATCTTCACGCCGCGCGCATCAAACTCCGGCTTGGCGTTGGCCATGTAACCGAGTTCAGTGGTGCAGACCGGGGTGAAATCCTTCGGATGCGAGAACAGAACGCCCCACGAATCACCGAGCCATTCGTGAAAGCTGATCCGGCCTTCGGTGGTCTCTGCTTCAAAGTCGGGTGCTTCATCTCCTAGGTGAAGAGCCATGCTTGCCTCTCAATCTCATAGTTACTGATCAGAATTGATGGTATTCACTCAGGATACGTCATTCGCATCCCCGGCCGCCAACAATCCCGTAAGCGGCTGCCACCGACGAAGGCCCGCTCAAAGGCAATCCCATGCGATTGACCCCCGCATAGGGGGTCAATCGCATGGGACTTAAGCTGAGCCTGAGCTGTACTTCTCGAATCACCTGAACTGTATCGGCGGCGTCAGAGGATCTCGGCGAGCCGTTCTTCGATCTTGGCTGAGACTTCGTCGCGGACCGGTCCTTGCGGCAGTCGCTCGACCAGGGCCTGAAGAAAACCTTCGACCACCAGTGACTTGGCTGCGTCGTCGTCCAGTCCCCTCGAATTGAGGTAGAAGAGCTGGCCCTTGTCCACCTGGGCGATGGCCGCGGCGTGGGTGCAGGCGACGTCGTCGGCCAGGATCTCGAGGCCGGGGATTGCATCCGCATGCGCATCGGTCGAAAGCAGCATGTTGCGGCATTCCTGGAATGCGTCGGTGCTCTGGGCGCCTTCGTCGACTTTGATCATGCCGCGCCAGACGGCGGTCGAGCGGTCGGCGAGAACGCCGCGGAAGGCGAGGTCAGAGACCGTATTGCGGGCCGCGTGCTCCTGCAGGGTGTCGTAGTCCATGTGCTGTCCGTTGCCGGATGCGTATCCACCGGTGACGCGGGCTTCGGAGCCCTGGCCGGCGAGGTTGGTTGTCATGCGAACTTTGCCGTTTCCTCCGCCGAAGCCGAGCGTGGTCCATTCGAGCTTGCCGTCGCGTTCGACCTGGGCGCGCTGCGAGGAGAAAAGCCAGGACTTCTCGGAGAGGTCCTGGGTTGCGACGTAGTCGAGGTTTGCGTTCTGTCCGACCGCGATCTCGACCACGGAGTTGAGCAGGGCGTCGGTGTCGTCAGCCTGCGAGACACAGTTTTCCCAGACTTCAGCCTGGGCACCCTCTTCGAGCACGATCAGGGTGCGCCAGTTGACGGCGCTGCCTTCGGTATCGAGGTTGAGCTGCACTTTGATCGGTTCCTCGCAGATCACGTTGCGCGGCACATAAACCAGCACACCATCGGTCCAGGAGACCTCATTGCGGGCTACGAAGAAGTCTTCGGCCGGCACCAGTGAACCGAGCCGCTCGCCGATCAGGTCTGCGTGCTCACCGAGTGCCTCGGCCAGCGGCAGCACCACGACATCGTCGCTGCCTCCGCTGATCTCGACCTCGGCCGGAGCGGTTTCGTAGGCATCGAGCTTCAATTTGCGCAGGTTGGTGAACTCCCAACCTTTGCTTTTCCGGTCTGGCTGCGGCAGGTTTTCGACCAGCTCGGCACCCTTTGTTCGGCGCTTGGCCAGCCAGGCCGGCTCGGAAATCGTCGCGCTAGCCAATGCTTCCTTCCATCTGCAGTTCGATCAGCCGGTTGAGCTCGACCGCATACTCCATCGGCAGCTCCTTGGTGACCGGTTCGATGAAGCCGTTGACGATCATCTTCGAGGCATCTTCTTCGTTCAGGCCACGGCACTGAAGGTAGAAGAGCATGTCGTCGCCGACCTTGGAGACGGTTGCTTCGTGGCCCATGTCGGCATCAGACTCGTCGATCCGGATCGTCGGGTAGGTGTCGGACTCGGACTTATCGTCGAGCAGCAGGGCATCGCAGACCACCTTGGACTTTGTGCCGGTCGCACCGTTCGCGACTTCGAGCAGACCGCGATAGGTCGAACGTCCGCCGTCCTTGGAAATCGACTTGGAGAAGACCGACGAGGTCGTATCGGGAGCGGCGTGAATGATTTTCGCTCCGGCATCCTGATGCTGGCCTGCGCCGGCGAAAGCGATCGACAGGACTTCGCCGTGCGCCCCCTTGCCGGTCAGGTAGATCGACGGGTACTTCATGGTGACCTTTGAGCCGAGGTTGCAGTCGACCCATTCCATGGTTGCGTTCTCTTCGGCGATCGCCCGTTTGGTGACCAGGTTGAATACGTTCTGTGACCAGTTCTGGACGGTCGTATAGCGGACCCGCGCGCCTGGCTTGGCGACGATCGCGACCACGGCTGAATGCAGTGAGTCAGACGAGTAGACCGGGGCGGTGCAGCCCTCGATGTAATGCACGTCCGAACCTTCTTCGGCGATGATCAGGGTGCGCTCGAACTGGCCCATGTTCTCCGTGTTGATCCGGAAGTAGGCCTGCAGCGGCATCTCGACCTTGACGCCCTTGGGTACGTAGACGAAGGATCCGCCGGACCAGACGGCCGAGTTCAGCGCAGCCAGCTTGTTGTCGCCGGGCGGGATGATGGTCGCCCAGTACTCCTTGAGGATGTCTTCGTGCTCACGCAGCGCGGTATCCATGTCGGTGAAGATCACACCCTGGGCTTCGAGCTTCTCGTTGACCTGGTGGTAGACGACTTCGGATTCATACTGCGCGCCGACACCGGACAGGAACTTGCGCTCGGCTTCGGGGATGCCGAGGCGATCGAAGGTGTTCTTGATGTCTTCAGGTACTTCGGACCAGTCACGACTGTTTTTCTCCGAAGCACGGACGAAATAATGGATGTCGTCGAAGTCGATCTGGTCGAGATCGGCGCCCCACTGCGGGGTCGGCTTGTCGAGGAAGGTTTGGTATGCCTTGAGGCGGAAGTCGCGCATCCACTCGGGTTCGTCCTTGTACTCGGAGATCGACTCGACGATTTCGCGGTTCAGTCCCTTGGGGGCCTTGTAGGCGTAGCCCGCTTCGGAATCACTGAAACCGAACTTCTCCTTGTAGTCGGAGTTAATTCCTTCGACCTTCTTCTTCTCGGCGATTGCTTCGGCAGTTGCCATTTTCAAACCTCCAATGTGATGGTGTCGTCGGTGACTGAGACTGGGAATGTGCGTACCGGTTCAAACGCCGGGAGCGTTTTCGGCTTTCCTGTCCGCAGGTCGAAAAGTGATCCGTGTCGCGGGCATTCCACGGTGCAATCGGCCGGGTACCACTCACCCTCGGCCAGCGGCCCGTCGTCATGCGAGCAGCGGTCTTCGATGGCGAAGAGTTCGCCGCTGGCGTTGAACACGGCGATCGGCTCACCTTCGTATTCGATGATGACCCGCTCACCGGGGCCGAGATCGGCCACCGGACAGACGGAAATTCGGGTTGTTTCTTCAGTGCTCAAATCCATACTCATATTGTGGCGCTCGGTACTTAAGCCGACCTTGCAGCTAGGAATTAGATTATAGTCGGTTGAGGCCGCCGGCAGGCCACATTAGGCCTACCTAACCCTTTTGCGATGCGGAACCGACTAGACCACAGCGCCCTGGGAAAGGTCGCCGTCGACGCCTTCGTCGTCCCATTCGGCCACCTTGCCGAGGCTGGCGCCCTTGACCACCTTAAGCCCCAGAAGCGCACACTTCATGCGGGTGGCGGAGATGTCAATGCCCAGCAGTTCGAGTACGAATTCCTTTGGCAGCAGGATCAGCTCGTCTTTGCTCTTGCCGATGAGTTCATCGGTCAGCATCGACGTCGCCGCGGTTGATATCGCACAGCCTTTTCCGTCGAACTTGATCTCCGAGACCCGGTCCTGGTCGTCGAGCTTGATCGTGATGCGCTGCTCGTCACCGCAGAAAGGGTTCGTATCTTCGAACTCGAGATCGGGATCTTCGACGGCCCCGAAGTTCTGGGGCCGCTTGTAGTGTTCGAGGATCTGTTCTCTGTAGAGCTCTTCCATGGTCGTGCCTGAGGCTACCTGAAGCACGGATCCGGTCTTTGTGGGTAGGGTCGGCGCATGTATTCAGCAGTTGATTTCCAGGCATTTGACGAAACCAGCATTTCGAACCTGGACGAGAAGAAGAAAGTCGCTGAGAGGCTCGCTGCTTCCGCCGAAACCGGGCAGACGATCGGCGCCGGTTCCGGCAGCACGGCCTACCTCGCGGTGAAGGCGATAGCGGCCCGGGTGGATGCCGGTGAGATCGAGCGGGTAACCCTGGTCCCGACCTCGCACGAAATCGAGATGACGATCGCCGACCTCGGCCTGCCGGTGGGCGACCTTTTCTGCGATCAGCCGGCCTGGCTGTTCGACGGGGCCGACGAAGTCGATCCCTCCGGCAACCTGATCAAGGGCAGGGGAGGGGCACTCTTCCGTGAAAAGCTGCTTTTCGAGTCGACCGGTGACCGCCGGGTACTGGTCGATGCCTCCAAGTGCGTCGAGAACCTCGGTTCGAAGTTCCCGGTACCGGTTGAAGTCGTGCCACGGGCGCTGCCTGTCGTGATGCCGGAGCTGAAGAGGCTGGGCGCGACTTCGATCGAGATCAGGAGGGGTGGTGGCAAGGACGGCCCGGTCATCACCGAGCTCGGCAATGTGATCGCCGACTGCCGGTTCGAATCGATCGGTGACGACATGGAAGCGCAGATAAAATCGATCACCGGTGTGCTCGAATCAGGTCTCTTCCAGGGATATGAACCGACTCTCGTAACTCCGGACTGATGTTTCGCCGCTTCCTGCTCGCTGGTTCACTATTTCTGCTGGCAAACCCCCCTGCTGACGGGCTGTGGAAGCCAAAGTCAGGCTGAAAACGCCGATGAGTTTCGTGAGCAGGTAGCCAAACTTCCCAGCGAGATCGAGCTGCTGCCTGAACCCGAAGGTCGCCCGGGCCTGGTCGAAGGAGTGCTTACGATCAGAAATGGTGAAGGCAGCCGTTTTCTTTTCTCGTTTGGCCCGGCCCCGGAGAAGCTGCCGCAAAAGGTGGCCAACCGGGTCGGAGCGCACTGGTTTGACCAAGGCGCACAGGTCACCTATTGGTTCGAACCGTACCCCACAGGGCTCAACAGGGCCGGGATCGAAGGCGCCTTCGGCCAGGAAGGCCAGCCTGGGAAAACGCAAGACCGAAGAACGTCGCAACGCCCTGATCTTGCTCGGCCTGCTCGATTAGCTCAGTTGCCGCGCGACTGGCTCAGAGCCCAAAGATCCGGCGGGCGTCGTGCAGTGCTTCGATCAGGCGGTCGGTTTCTTCGTTCGTGTTGTAGACGGCGTAGCTGGCCCGGGTCGTAGCCGGTACGCCGAGGCGCTTCATCAGGGGCTGGGCGCAGTGATGGCCGGCCCGGACCGCCACACCATGGCGGTCGAGAATCTCCGAGATGTCGTGGGGGTGCACGCCTTCGATGTCGAATGAGATGATCGCTTCCCGTTCCGCCGTTTCCGGGGGACCGAAGAGCTTCAGGCCGGGTATCTCCAGCAGTCTCGGGATCGCGTATTCGGTGAGCTGCTTTTCATGGGCCGCGATCGCGTCGAGGCCGATGCTCTTGACCCAGTCGACCGCCACCCCGAGCGCTGCGGCTTCGGCGATCGGTGGCGTACCGGCTTCGAACTTCGCCGGCACCGAAGCCCAGGTGATCTGGTCCTTGCTGACTTTGCTGATCATTGAACCGCCACCTTCAAAAGGCTCCATTTCTTCGAGCAGCTCGCGGCGGCCATAGATCACGCCGATTCCCGTCGGACCGTAGAACTTGTGGCCGGTGAAGCCATAGAAGTCGGCACCGATTTCCCCCATATCGAGTTCCATCTTCGGCGCCGCCTGGGCGCCATCGATCAGGGTCATCGCTCCAGCTGCCCGTGCCCTTGCGACCAGGTCTTTCACGGCGTTGGTGGTGCCGAGCACATTGGAAACGTGTGTGAAAGCGAAGACCTTCGGCTCGCGCTCGAGAGCAGCTTCGAATTCGTCCATTCGAAGACGGCCCTCTTCATCGATGCCGACCCAGTCGAGCTCAGCGCCGGTGCGCTGGGCGATCATGTACCAGGGCACGATGTTGGAATGGTGCTCCATCTCGGTCAGCAGGATGCGGTCGCCGGGACCAAGATTCGCCTGCCCCCAGGACTGGGCGACCAGGTTTATCCCGGAGGTCACGTTGCGGGTAAAAATCACTTCGCGCGGGGAAGCACCGATGTGATTGGCGACCAGCTTCCTTGCGCCTTCGTAGAGGTTCGTTGCCTCCTCCGAGAGCGTGTGGATGCCACGGTGCACGTTCGCGTTGTGCTCGCGGTAGTAGCGGTCTACGGCTTCGATGACCGCGACCGGCTTCTGTACCGTCGCGCCGTTGTCGAGGTAAGACAGCGGCTTGCCCTTCACCTCGCGGTGAAGGATCGGAAAGTCGGCCCGGATCGACTCGTGCGACCGGGGCAGGGCCGGCGCCGAGGCGGTCGAGGGGGCCGGGGAACTCATGCCGCCGCTGCTTCGACCTCGTCCCTGATCCACCCGTAGCCTTCAGCCTCGAGCTGATCGACCAGTTCAGCGCCGCCTTCTTTGACGATCGTGCCTTCGTACATGACATGAACCGCGTCGGGCTCGACCATGTGGAGCAGGCGCTGGTAATGGGTGATGACCAGGGCGCCCATGTCGGGGCCGGTGAATTTGTTGATGCCATCGGCGACGGTGCGCAGTGCGTCGATGTCGAGACCGGAATCGGTCTCGTCGAGGATCGCCATCTTCGGCTTGAGCAGGGCCAACTGGAGCAGTTCCATTCGCTTCTTCTCGCCGCCCGAGAAGCCGTCGTTGAGGTAACGGCTGGAAAAGTCCTGCGGGATGTTCGCCAGGTCCATCGCCTCGCGAGCCTGGGCCGCGAACTCCTTGATTTTGAGTGGCTTCTCGCCGCGGACATCACGCTGGGCGTTGAGAATCTGGCGCAGGTACTTGCTGACCGCGACTCCCGGGATCGCAACCGGATACTGGAACGCCATGAAGACGCCCTTCTGTGAGCGCTCGTCGGGAGCGGCCCCGGTGATGTCTTCACCGTCGAACAGGATCGAACCTTCGGTTATTTCAAGCGCGGGATGGCCCATGATCGCGTTGGCCAGAGTCGACTTGCCGGATCCGTTCGGACCCATCAGCGCGTGGACCTTGCCGGTCTCGACCTTGAGGTTCAAAGCGTGCAGGATCTGCTTGTCCTCGACGCTGACGTGAAGGTTCTTGATCTCTAGCTCTGCCAAGGGTCTGGCTCCGTTTCTTTCAGTTGGAAGGAAGTTGGCGGATGCGCTCAGGCGGCGCTGCCGACGGCGGGCTGCCGTTTTTCGGCCGGCTGAGAAAACTCGACGAGTTCAGCCAGGGTGGTTCCCGCAAGCGCCCGGTTGACGCCACCCTGGACCCTCGTCCAGAGCAGCTTGGTCGCGCAGGCGCGGTCGGAGTCATCTTCGTGGGAACAGAGGACCTTGCCTTCGGGCGTTTCGTGGAAGCACTCCATTGGCGCAATCGGGCCCTCGAGGGCCTCGACCACTTCGATCATCGTGATCGAATCGGCCGGGTGTGCCAGGCAGTAACCGCCATGGGCGCCACGGGTCGAAGTGACCAGTCCCGCCTTGCGCAGTTTCGCCACCAGGTGCTCGAGATAAGAGAGCGGCAGGCGCTCGGCTTCGGCAACTGCGTTCAGCGAGACGGGCCCGCTGCCGGGCTGGCGGCCGAGTTCAACCATGAAGCGAACTCCGTATTCGGCTTTCGTCGAGAAAAGCATCAACACATATCCTACGGCATTGGTCGGGCTTACCCTTCGGGCAGCGTCCGCTCGCGATGCCTGCGACGGTTGCGGGCCATGCGCCGCCTGATGCGCCGCCATGGCGATACCCGGAGCGTCCCCCGGGCCGAAGACCCGAGCGCTCGGGCCAATAGCGAACCCGAGAAGTCAACGGGGCCCGGCAACTCGATCCGGATTTCCACCTGTCCTGGCTCGCCGGAAATGGTGCGCGACATGTCAGGCACGAGATTCTCAAAAAGTCCGGTGGCCGAAGTATTGCTGGTCAGGACGAGTGCCAGGAAGTAGTTGATTCCCTGGAGCGCCGCCAGACGCACGAGCTTCTGGAGCAGCGTCGTGCCGAGGCCCTGGCCCTGCCAGCCGTCACTGACGATGATCGCCACCTCGGCTTCGTCGCGGATCTGCGTGCGCACGAAACGCGCGACGCCGATCAGGGATCCGTCATCCGGGTCGATCGCAACCAGGGCTTCGTGATCTATGTGGTCAACTTCCGTCAGGTAGACCAGGTCGCTGTCGTTGAGACGCTGAACCGGAGCGAAGAAACGCTGGAAACGAGATTCCGGGGTGAGTGCTTCGAATGCGTTCTTCATCAGTGTCTTGTCGTCCGGACGGATCGCACGTAAAAGCACGTCGACACCGGGGCCGAGCGTCACCTTCTCACTTGGGCTGGGACTCAACCGGGCGCTCTCATGGCTCGATCAGGCCTTGCCGGATGGCGTACCTGACCAGTTCGACCCGGTCCCGCATCCCGAGTTTCTTCATCGCGTTCGCCCTGTGGTTTTCGACCGTCTTTTCGGATAGGTGAAGCATTTCTGCAATCTGGCGGGTGGTATTCGCTTCAGCCACCAGCTTGACTATCTCTTCTTCCCGGGGTGTCAATTCCGAGTGATCGTGCTCGCCGCGCTCAAGCACATCCCGGATCAACGCCTGCTGGGCACCGGGCGAGAGGAAGGGCTCACCGCGCTGAACCGACCGGATCGCCGCCAGCAGGTCGGTATCGGCCTGCGACTTCAGTACATAGCCCGAGGCCCCGGCCTTGAGCGCTTCGAAGAGGTAGCGCTCGTCGTCATGCATCGAAAGGATCAGGACCTGCACCTCAGGGGCCTGTGCCTTGATCTCGCGTGTTG
>CALEMO010000385.1 GCA_937910825.1 uncultured Solirubrobacterales bacterium
GGTGATCGTCCGCTCCCAGCGCGAAAGAATGGTCGAGTCGATGATCTCGGTGGTTGCTCTGAAGGGATATACGGTGGCCACGGTCGCCGACATAATTTCCACCGCTGGTGTGTCCCGCGCGACTTTCTATGAACAGTTCGACGACATCGTCTCCCGCGCACGGGTCTCGCGCCTCACCTTCTATGAGATCTTCCCGGACAAAGAAGCCTGCTTTCTGGCGGCCTACGACGCGATCCTCGGGCGATTCGTCACCGAAGTGATCAAGGCCTGTCAGGAACCTGGCCTGACCTGGCCCGAACAGATCGAGCGTGGCATCGCCGCGAGCCTCAGTTTTCTCGCAGCGGAGCAGGCATTCGCCCGGATGTGCATCGTCGACATGTTCTCGGCTGGTCCTTCGGCTCTTGAGCGATACTTGTCGGCGGTTCGGCTGATTGCCGCCTTTGTCGACGGTGGCCGGATCGCGATGCCCGACCGCGAAGACGTGCCCCGGTTCATCTCGAGCATGGTCATCGGCGGAGCCGCAGTGGTCATTCGGGCCGAGATCGTCAACCAGAGGACTGAGTACCTGCCCGAAGTCGGACCGGACCTCGTCTATTCGATCCTCGTCCCTTACATGGATCGGGAAGAGGCACTGCAGCGCTCGGAGCGATATGCCGAGCGCATGGCCGAAGAACTCGACTCCTGACTTAAGGCGCACATTTCCTGACGGGTGATCACTGGCTGATCAGCAAAGGCTTGTGCATCCGCAAAATGCGGCATGAAAAGGCCCTCTGACGGGATTGGACGAGCCTCCATAGGTATCCTCGGACGCTGATGGCAAAGGACACAGAGAAGCTCATCCGGCAGCTCTCCCTGATCTCTTTCCTGATGGCTCAGGGACGGCCTGTATCGGCCCTCGAGATCAAAAGGGAAGTCGAGGGTTACAGCGTGATGAACGAAGACGCCTTCGCCCGTCGTTTCTACGCTGACCGGGCTGAGCTCGACAGCCTTGGCATCGAACTGCAGGTCGACCGCCCCGGCGAGGGATTCTTCGAGGCCGAGCTCTACTCGCTGCCGCCCGAGAATTTCTATCTGCCGGAGATTGAGTTCAACGATGACGAGCTGGCTGCTCTCCGGACTTCGCTCAGCCTGCTGACCGAAGGCGAATTTGCCTATGCCGAGCCGCTGCGCCTGGCGCTGCAGCAGGTGGCCTGGGGCCATCCCAACCCGTTGTCCGATCCGGACAATACGCCCGTTTCGATGGCCAAATTCGCATCAACCTCCTCGCGCGAGCTGACCCAGAGGCTGGCCCGCATCGAAACCGCCATTTCCCGGCACAAAACGATCACCTTCAGCTACCACACGATGCAGCGCGACGAAACCTCGGAGCGCCGGGTCGATCCCTACCACCTCGTTTTTCGCGGCGGGCAGTTCTACCTGATCGGCCACTCGCACGAACGCGAGGCGGTCAGGGTTTTCAGGCTTTCAAGGATCCAGGGAAAAGTCGGCTACGCGAGCAAATCAGAACACGATTTCAGCCCGCCGGAAGAATTCGAAAGGCGCGACTACGCCGACCTCGCCGACTGGCAGCTCGGCGAGACTGCCGGAACCGCGAGGATTTTCTTCGCCGAGCGCATCGCATGGCTGATTGAGCGGGACTTCGCCCGTCACGGGGAGATCACCCGGCAGGAGGAAGGCGAAGGCCCGCAAGGTGCCGGCGTGATCCTCGAAACCAGCTACGCGAGCGAGCGGGAGCTACTCGCCTGGGTACTGCGCTGGAGACAGAACGCCGAGGTGCTCGACCCACCGGAATTGCGTGACCTGGCTTCGCAGCGGATCAACCTGCTGCGTGACCGCCATATAAACGGCTTTGAGATCGCCGCGACCAGCGAAGGCATCGCCCCGCCGGTAAAGGAGCGCCGCCAGCGCAGCAAGGACCGCTCGTCGGCGGCGATCAGGCCGGAGCGTTTCGGGCGCCTGGTGACCCTGGCCGGCATGCTGATCGGTGCCGCCAAAGAAGGTACGAAGCTTTCTGTCATTGAACTCTGCAAGAGGCTCGAGCTATCGACCGATGAGCTTCGTGACGACATCGACGTACTCAACGTGGTCAATTTCGGTGGCGGCACCTATGTGCTCTATGCCGAAATCAAGGGCGATGAAATCGCGGTCGATTCGGAGCCCTACGGTGACTCTTTCGCCCGCCCCGCCCGGCTGCTTCCGCTTGAAGCGAAGGCCCTGGTCGCCGCGATCGACCTGGTCGGCAACCATCTGCCGCAGACCAGGCTTGATTCGGCTCGGGGCAAGATCGTTGATGCCCTGGGACACGATCCAGC
>CALEMO010000386.1 GCA_937910825.1 uncultured Solirubrobacterales bacterium
GAAGCCGATTTGCCTCTTGGCAACAGTCGATTGACATTGGACGGCGAGACTCGAAGTCCGGATCGCACAGTGAAGCGAAGCGATCCGGATTACTTGTTCGGCGAAGGCAGGCGGCTCCAGGTCGTTTCCGGGGGCCGCTTGCCCCCGCAGCTAAAACTCGGTGTTGATCCAGGGCATCATGTCGCGGAGTTCGGCTCCGACGATTTCGACCTTGTGATCCTTGCCTTCCTGGCGCATGCGGTCGAAGTTCTCGTTGCCGGCGCGGCTCTCGGCGATGAACTCCTTGGCAAAGTCGCCGGACTGGATCTCGGCGAGAATCTCCTTCATCGCCGCGCGGGACTCGTCACCGATGACCCTTGTACCGCGGGTCAAGTCCCCGTACTCGGCCGTGTTCGAGATCGAGTAGCGCATTCCCTGGATGCCCTTTTCGTACATCAGGTCGACGATCAGCTTGAGCTCGTGAAGGCATTCGAAATAGGCCAGCCGGGGGTCGTATCCACCTTCGACCAGCGTGTCGAAGGCCGCTCGGACGAGTTCAGTTGCGCCACCACAGAGCACGGCCTGCTCACCGAAGAGATCAGTTTCACACTCATCCTTGAAGGTCGTTTCGATGATTCCGGCGCGTCCTCCGCCGATGCCTATCGCGTAGGCCAGCACCAACTCGTGGGCATTGCCGGTGGCATTCTGCTCGATGGCCATCAGGCAGGGCACTCCCGAGCCCTCTTCGTACTGGCGCCGCACCATGTGGCCGGGTCCCTTCGGGGCGACCATGCCGACGTCCACGCCGGCCGGTGGAGTGATCTGGTCGAAGCGGATCGCAAAACCGTGTGCAAACATCAGCAGGTTTCCTTCGGCGATGCCGTCGCTGATTTCGTTCTGCCAGATATCAGCCTGAAGCTCGTCCGGAAGAAGGATCATCACGATGTCGCCCTTGCTGGACGCATCGGCTACCGAAAGTACTTCAAGGCCGGCGGATGAAGCCTGTTCGCGACTGGCGGAATCCTTCCGAAGGCCAACCACAACGTTGACTCCGGACTCCTTCAGATTCAGCGCGTGGGCGTGGCCCTGTGAACCAAAGCCGAGAATGGCGACGGTCTTGCCTTCCAGCTTGGAGAGGTCACCGTCCTTGTCGTAGAAGATGTCTTGTTCGCTCATGATCCGGAATGCTACGCGGAGTGAAGCATTTTGGCCGCCCGGTCACCGCAGCAAGGAGCGCTGAAGCTTTCCAGACGCGGTGCGCGGCAGTTCACTAACAACTTCGACCTGCTTCGGCACCTTGTACTCGGCAAGTTTGCCCGAGCAGTGATCTCGGATCTGCTGCTCGCTCAGGTCCGACCCGTCACTCAGCACCACCACCGCTGTAACTGCCTGCTGCCAATCAGGATCTGGGCGGCCGACCACCGCCGCTTCGACGATTTCCGGGTGGCGGGCCAGCACGTCCTCGACTTCGGACGGAGCGACATTCTCTCCCCCGGTGATAATCATCTCGTCGGTGCGGCCATCCACATAGAGGAAGCCGTCGTCGTCAATCCAGCCCATGTCGCCGGTGTGCAGCCAGCCGTCTCCGTCGAGCGCCTCTGACGATACGGTCGGGCCCTGGACCAGGATCTCTCCATCGTGGATGCGCAGGTGGGAAGTCAGCAGGGGACGGCCCACCGATCCGACCTTGCGGCTCGCCTCCTTCACCTCCAGCGTGGTCACCTGCGAGCAGGTCTCGGTCAGGCCGTAGGTCTGGATCACCGAAGCCCCGCGAGACAGCGCCGTTTCCAAGGCACTCCTGGGAACCGGACCGCCACCGACCAGGATCGCCCTCGGAGCAGAGAGGTCAACGTCTTCCTCGATCAGGCGCAGCAGCATTGTCGAAACCATCGAGATGATGCTGACTCTGTCGCGCTCGATCGCAGGACCCACGGCATCCGTTTCGAATCCGTCGTGCAGAACCATCGTCGTGCCATAGATCACCGAGCGCATCACAATGGAAAGGCCGGATATGTGGCTCAGCGGCAGGCAGCAAAGCCACCTGTCTTCCGGGTTGACTCCGATGTTAAATGCCGATCCCATGGCGCTGAAAAGGTGGTTGCCGTAGCTCAGCCCGACAGAATGGGCGGCTCCGCTGGATCCGCTGGTCAGGATGCGACAGTGCACGTCGTCCATGTCGTGCTCGTAGAGCAGCGGCAGGTCCGCCTCGGTGCTGGTGAGTTTGCTGGCGTCGTCCAGATCGATCGCCCCGCAGGACTTGACCGCTTCCGACCTTTCGGCGAGCGAGAGCTTCGGGCTCAGGGGCAGCAGCACGGCACCCGTCTTCATCAAGGCGTGGATCAGGACCACGCTGTCCCTGGTTCCGCGCACCGTCACCGCGGCGGTAGCACCTCGCCGCACGCCGAAAGCCACCAGCCGTCGAGCCGCATGCTCGGCCGCCTCATCCAGCTCCGAGTAGCTCATCGGGCCGTCCTCGCTGATCAGAGCGACGCGGTCAGGACAAGTCTGGGATCTCTGTGCGAGCCAGTTATCTAGTTTCAATGGGTCATCTTCCTGCATCCCCGGATATGGTTGCCCCGACATTCTCGCGATCCGGACCCGGGATCGAAGTCCGCCCCGGTCAACCAGGGTCGCCGTCCCGAACGGAGCACCAGTCTTGCCTGAACGCCATCGCAACGCGCCGCCCGAAGAATCGCTCTACGAGCCGATCGAATGGCAGAGCGCCCACGAATATTCGGACATTCTCTACGAGAAGGCCGAGAGCATCGCCAAGATCACCATCAATCGGCCTGAAGTCCGCAACGCATTCAGGCCCCAGGCGCTCGCCGAGCTCAGAGATGCGTTCTCACGGGCGCGAGACGACCTGGAAGTCGGTTCGATCATCTTCACCGGGGCCGGCACTGAGGCATTCTGTTCCGGAGGTGACCAGCGCATCCGTGGGGACGACGGCTACATCGGCGACGACGAAGTCGCCGGACAGGGTGTCGGCCGCCTCGATGTAGGCGACCTCCACGTTCAGATCAGGCGACTGCCGAAGCCGGTGATCGCGATGGTCGCCGGATACGCGATCGGTGGCGGCCACATCCTGCATCTGGTCTGCGACATGACGATCGCCGCCGACAATGCCCGCTTCGGCCAGACGGGTCCGCGCGTCGGCAGCTTCGACGGAGGCTTCGGTGCCAGTCTGCTGGCGCGAAACATCGGGGTCAAGAAAGCGAAGGAATTCTGGTTCCTCTGTCGCCACTACACAGCCGAAGAAGCGCTCGAGATGGGGCTGGTGAACGCGGTTGTGCCGATTGCAGACCTGGAAAAAGAAACTGTCGCCTGGTGTCGCGAGATGTCGCACCTTTCCCCGCTCTCGCTGAGACTGCTGAAGTCGAGCTTCAATGCTGAAGAAGACGGACTGACCGGTCTCCAGCAGCTCTCTCACGACGCGACACTGCTGTTCTACATGTCCGAAGAGGGCCAGGAGGGCCGCAACGCCTTCAAGGAAGGCCGGGCTCCGGACTTCGGCAAGTTCCCCCGACGCCCGTGAGGATCTGGCTGAATGCCGCACGGCCGCGCACCTTGCCGGCGGCGGTCGCCCCGGTCCTGGTCGGCACGGCGGCAGCCTTCTACGCGGCCGACGACCTGCCGCGCTGGGGCGGGTTCTTCGCTGCCCTGATAGCGAGCATCCTCATCCAGATCGGCACCAACCTCGCCAACGATTACTCGGACGCCCGCCGTGGCGCCGATTCAGCCGACCGCCTGGGACCCGTGCGTGTGACTTCGGCCGGGCTCGTGACGCCCCGGCGGGTACTTGTAGCAACCTGGATCGCCTTCGGCGTCTCCGCCCTGCTCGGCATCTACCTCGCATTTCTGGCCGGACCGATCATTCTGGTCGTGGGCGCAGTTTCGATCGCCGCCGGCGTGCTCTATACGGGCGGGCCGAAGCCCTACGGTTACGCCGGCCTCGGAGAAGTCTTCGTATTTCTCTTCTTCGGGCTGGTCTCGGTGAACGGTTCCTACTACGTCCAGTTGGAAGAGATCAGCTGCGTCTCGATCGGGCTTTCGGTCGCGGTCGGGTTCCTCTCGACCGCGATCCTGGTGGTGAACAACACCCGCGACATGGATACCGACCGCCGAGCGGGCAAAAACACACTCGCAGTGCGCATCGGTCGTGAGCGCTCGAGATTTCTGTACCTCGGACTGATGCTCGGCGCTTTCGTAGTGCTCGCATTGACCTTGCTGCTGAGTGGTGGACCCTGGCCGGCGCTGCTGGGCCTGCTCGCCCTACCGATGACCGTGAAGCCGATTAGGGCAATGCGAACGCGCACCGACGGGCCATCGCTCAATGCTGCTCTCGCACAAACCGGAGCCGCCCTGGGCGTTTTCTCGCTGCTTACGGCAATCGGGCTGGTGATCGGCGCCTGAGCCCGGTCGAGACACCCGGTTCGGCGAAGGGGGTCCGTGCCTTCAGCATCGATCCGTACGCCCTGCCGTTCCGGCGGCCATACGTGACGGCAAGGGGAACCCTCGAACGCCGCGAGATTGTTCTTCTGCGGATCAGTGACGCCGACGGGGTCACCGGACTCGGGGAAGCGGTCCCGCTTTCACTTCGCGGCGGGGCCAGCCTGAAGTCCGTGTTCACCGAAATCACCGACTGGGCCCAGGCTCAGGTTGATGCCCGCGACGGTTTGATACCCCTTCCGGCCAGCTCAGCCTCCCGCTGTGCGGTCCTCACGGCCCTGGCGGACCTGGAAGCACGGCGAGCCGGTCTGCCACTCCACGAACTACTCAGCCCAGGCGTCAAGGCTGTCCCGGTTGCCTGTAACGCCACGCTGACCACGGACAGCCCCGAAGGAGTGCTCGCGCAGGCCGAGGGCTGGGCAGCCGACGGCTTTACAGTTTTCAAGCTGAAGCTCGGCTCGGCCCACGACGTCGGCCAGGTCCGCGCGGTTCGTGACGGACTGGGTGACGAGGTGGCCATCCGGCTTGATGCGAACGCTTCCTGGAGCCTTGATCAGGCGTCGCGGATCCTTTCCGAAGTAGAGCCGCTGGCAATTGAACTGGTCGAGCAACCGGTTGAAAACCTGGACGAGATGGCAGCTCTCCGAAAACGCACTCACATTCCTGTGGTCGCCGATGAGTCGGTTTCCGACTCCGACGAAGCTGAACGGGCAAGCCGGCTTTCAGCCTGCGACGCGATCACCGTGAAGCTCAGCAAGATCGGAAGCCTCGATGTGCGACTCGGTGGCTTTCTGCCGACCTACCTTTCCAGCGCGCTCGACGGACCAGTCGGCATTGCAGCGGCGGCCCACGCCGCCCAGTCGCTGCCCCGCCACGGCGTATGGGCCACCGTGTCCCACGGACTGGCCACCGAACGTCTTTTCTCGGAAACGATTGCCGACCAAGGCAAACTGCTGGACGGCCCGCTGCTGCCTGTGCCACCGGGTGACGGCCTTGGCATATCGATAGACGAGCGCGCCCTGACAAGTTTGCGCCTCTAGTCATCTAGGCTGCCTGCGTGGATCCGACCAATACCAATACGGCGCATGCGTCCGCGTTCACCGAAGAACTCGCGCGGTCCGGAGTAAGGCAGGCGGTCATCTCCCCCGGCTCCCGCTCGGCGCCGCTCGCCCTAGCGCTCTGGCGACAGCGGGAAATCGATGTGACCGTCGTGATCGACGAGCGCTCTGCCGGATTCTTTGCCCTCGGCGCTGCCCACGCGAGTAGCCGACCGGTGGCCCTTCTCTGCACCTCCGGAACCGCCGCCGCAAACTATGCACCGGCCGTCGCCGAAGCCGATCTTTCGGCCGTGCCACTGATCGTGCTTTCTGCCGACCGCCCTCCGGAGTTGCGCGATACAGGCGCGGGGCAGACGATCGACCAGATCAAGCTTTTTGGAAACGCGGTCCGCTGGTTCGCCGAGGTTGGCAGCCACCAGGCAGACGACGATGGACTCGTACACCTGAGGTCACTGGCCTGCCGGGCCTGGGCCAAAGCCTCCGGCGATCCGCGGCCCGGACCGGTTCATCTCAATTTCCCGTTCCGGGACCCGCTTGACCCCTCCCCGGTGAAAGGCGCCGTTTCCGCTACCGGAGAGTTGGCGAAAGAAGGTCGCCCGCCAGACCCGTTGACCCGGGTCTTGACGGCCGTGCCGACGCTTGGGGCGGATTCGGTGAAGCGAATCCAGGCCTTGATCGAGAAGAGCGACCGGACCCTGATCGTCGCCGGCCGACAGACAGACCCGCGCCTGTGCGAGCCACTGACTGCGCTGGCTGCCCGAATCGACGCCCCGATCCTTGCCGAGCCGACGTCGCAGCTCAGGTGTGGCCCCCACGACCGCAGCAGGGTCGTCTCGAACTACGGCCGCATCGCGACGACCGGATCGGCCAGCCTGGCCCCCGACCTGGTCCTGCGCTTCGGAGAGATGCCGACCTCCAAGCCCCTTCGCCTCTGGCTTGCCTCTCTCGATGACCTGACCCAGGTGGTGGTCGATCCCTTGTTCGCATGGAACGAACCGACCAGGATCGCCGACCTGATCGTGCGTTCCTCGCCGCTCTCCCTGCTCGACCAGCTCTCGGTCGGCCTGGCCCAGCGGCAGCCCGGTGCTTTCTGCAATGAGTGGCTCGAACTAGAGCGGATCGAAGCTTCAGCCGTTTCGTCAATCGGCGAGCTCGGCGGCATCGTCGCCTGTGATGTCCATCGGGCGATCGCGACGGCGAGCGGCGACGGCGACCTCGTTTACACCTCTTCGAGCATGGCGATCCGGGACCAGGAAGCTTTCGTACCTTCTGGCCCGGCCAGCGTGCTTTTCCTGGCGAATCGCGGCGCCAACGGGATCGATGGGGTGCTTGCTTCGGGAATCGGCGCAGCGGCTGCCACGGGCAGACCAGCCACGATCATCGCCGGCGACCTTGGCTTCCAGCACGACGTTGGCAGCCTTGCCCTGCTCGATGCCGGACAGCAATCGGTAAAAGTCGTCGTGCTCAACAACGGAGGCGGCGCCATCTTCGCCCGGCTGCCACAGAAGCAGACGATGGACGCAACCGAATTCGACGCTTTGATGACGACCCCGGGCCGGCTTCGGATCGAGTCGGCGGCGGCCATGTTTGACCTGCCATACACGCTGGTCACCGAGAGTTCCGAACTGGAGCCTGCACTCGCAGGCCCAGCCGTCGTCATCGAAATTCCCGTTCCGGCCTGACACTTTTCCCTGCCGTGTCAAGCAACTTCTATCCGCCGATCAGCGGAAGTAGCGCTCCAAGCTTGATTTCTGTCTCTGCCAGCTCGGCGGCAGGGTCCGAATCCGATACGACGCCGACCCCTGCGTAAAGGTGCGCCTCCCTGTCCCTGAGCAGCGCGCTCCTCAGGGCGACGCAGAACTCGCCGTCGCCTGATCCGTCCATCCAGCCGACCGGTCCGGCGTACCAGCCGCGGTCCATGCCCTCGACTTCGTTCATCACCTGCTCGGCCTTTTTC
>CALEMO010000387.1 GCA_937910825.1 uncultured Solirubrobacterales bacterium
ACGGAATTCGTCGTTTTTTGCATCCAATCGGCTCCTTGCGTAAACGGGTGCTGCCGTGGTGACGGCTTTGGTTGCCAGTCGCCTCGAAAATTTCAAAACTTGCTAAACGGGATTTCAACAGTTTGGGGGTACGGAACGTACGGAAGAACAATCGCGACCTGTGCCTTGGGAAATCTTTCCATGATATCGAGGTCCTGCTAATTTCAGCGACTCCGATGGCCCGATGCGGGTGTTGCTGCGTGGCGCAGACAGGTGCTCTTGCGGTACTTATTAACAGAGCTTTGGCAGTTTTCGATTGGTCGACGTTTCTCGCCGATCAGGGGCATACGAATCTCGGACTTCCCGAGGTTTACGGCGGCGGCGGGGATGTCGGTGCGTCGATAGCCGCCTTCGAGACTCTGGCCCTGGGTGATCTCTCGCTGCTGGTGAAGACCGGCGTCCAGTTCGGACTCTTCGGTGGTGCGATCCTTCACCTCGGAACCAGGGTCCACCACGATCGATACCTCGCGGAGATCGCTTCGCTGGAGCTCCCAGGCTGCTTCGCGATGAGCGAATCGGGGCACGGCTCTGACGTTCAATCGGTCGGCACAACCGCCACTTACGACTACGAAAGCCGGGAGTGGGTGATCAATACGCCGAGCGACGCCGACCGAAAAGACTGGATCGGCAACGCGGCAGTGCACGGAAAAGCTGCGGTCGTATTCGCCCAGCTGATAACCGGTGAAGAGAATCACGGCGTGCACGCTTTCGTTGTGCCTATCCGGAGCGATCGCGGCAAGGTGCTCGACGGAGTGCGAATTGAAGACGTCGGTCACAAAATCGGTCTCAACGGTGTTGACAACGGTCGTCTGTATTTCGACTCGGCCCGGGTGCCGCTGAGCAACCTGCTCGACCGCTATGGCTCAGTGACCGAGAGCGGCGAGTACACCTCGTCGATCGAGAGCCCCACCCGGCGCTTCTTCACGATGGTCGGAACCCTGGTCCAGGGCCGGGTATCGGTTGCCGGCGCGGGCCTCTCGGTATCCAAGGTGGCGCTAACGACCGCTGTCAGGCACGGCGAATCACGCCGACAGTTCGGACCCCCGGACGGTGGCGAAGAAGTGCCTCTGCTCGACTACCGTGCCCACCAACGTCGCCTGCTGCCCCTGCTTGCCAGCACCTATGCGCTTCATTTCAAGCAGGCCGAGCTGGTGCGCGATCTTGACCTCGTCTTCAGCGGTGCCGAGGACGATGAACAGGCCCGGCGCAGCCTTGAGACAAGTGCCGCCGGAGTCAAGGCGTTTGCCACCTGGCATGCGGTCGATTGCCTGCAGACCGGCAGGGAGGCATGCGGCGGACTCGGCTACCTGAGCTCCAGCGGCTTCGCCTCACGCAAGGCAGACGCCGAGATATTCACAACTTTCGAAGGCGACAATACGGTCCTGCTCCAGCTCGTCGCGAAGAGCCTGCTGACGGGGTATCGCGAAGAGTTCGGCGACCTGAACCCGATCGGCATGGCCGGTTTTGTTGCGACCCAGGCGGTCAGCCGCCTGGTCGAGCGCACCGCCGCACGAGAGCTCTGGGGACGGATCTGGGACGAAATCACCCCTGATTCCGAAGAAGACGGCGACCTCAACAAACGTGAGTACCAGCTGGCGCTGTTTGCCTGGCGTGAAGAACATGTGCTGGAAAGCGCAGCCCGGCGGCTGAAGGGCGGAATCGACGATGGCATCGATCCGTTCGAAGCATTCAATGCCTGCCAGGACCACGTGCTGGTTGCGGCGCGATCGCACATCGATACGCGCATTCTCGAGGCCTTCGCAAAGGGAGTGGAGCTTTGCGAAGACGAAACCGTAAAGGCTTTGCTGGAAAGGGTTTGCGACCTCTACGCGCTCAGCGTGATCGAACAGCACCGCGGCTGGTACCAGGAGCATGGGCGGATTTCGTCGACCAGGTCGAAGGCGGTAATCCGCAACGTCAACGCGCTCTGCGACGAGTTGCGCCCGCAGGCCTGCGACCTGATCGACGCGCTTCGTGTGCCTGACTGCGTATTGCCTGAATTTGGCCCTGGCGGAATCGTGGGTTGAGGCCCGCCGGATGCCGGGGCTGAGCGAAGCGAATCGCAAGTGGTGGGTCCTCGTGGGGACCAGTGGCGGTCTCTTCGTATTGATGCTGGACTCGACCCTGGTCGCCCTGGCGCTGCCTTTGATCCAGAAGGATCTGGGGGCCAGCACCGACCAGATGCAATGGGTCCTGAACGCCTACCTGCTGGTGATCGCGGCGCTGGTGGTCACCGCCGGCAGATTCGGCGAGATCTTCGGCCGGCGTAGGGTTTTCCTGACCGGCTTCTTGATATTTGGAATCGGTTCTCTGTTTTGGCCCTCGCCTGGAATCCGTACATCCTGATCCTGGGGAGGGTCGTTATGGCCGCCGGGGCGGCGGCGATGCTGCCGCTCTCGCTCGCTCTGGTCACGAATGTCTTTCCGGTGGAGGAACAGCAGAAGGCGATCGGAATCTGGACCGGCGTATCGACTGGCGACTGATCTTCCTGGCCAATTTTCCAATAGTCCTGGCTTCGATTCTGATCGTCAGTGCCACTGCACTTGAGGTCCGGGATGAAACGGTTGAGCCGAAGATCGACTGGCCGGGTCTGGCTTTGCTGACCGGTGGTCTGCTGGCGACCGTTTTTGCGCTGGTCAAGGCGAGCGATTGGGGGTGGACCTCGATCAGCACGCTGGGCCTGATGGCAGCCGGGTTCGCAGCGCTGGTGGGTTTCTGGTTCGTCGAGCATCGTGTGCGCAGCCCGATCGTCGACTTTTCGCTGTTCAGGAACCGGCCGTATCTGGGGGCGACCGCCGCCGCCTTCGAAATCGTCGCGGTGTACTGGACGCTGATGTTCTATGAGCCCCAGCACCTGCAGAACATCCTTGGCTACTCCGCCGTCGAGGCAGGACTGGTGATCCTGACCCAGGTGAGTTCGACACCTGGCTACGGCGCGCTGTTTCCCGGCCTGCTCGGGATCGGGTTGGCGTTTGCGCTGGTCTACGCACTAATGCCGGCGGCAGCGATGGCCGCAATGCCCAAAGCAAAAGCCGGCATCGCTTCGGCAGGCCTGGCGATGAACCGCATCCTCGCGGGGGCGATCGGGCTGGCTGTGGTCGGCGCGGTTTTCCAGAGCCTTCAGAGTGCCGAGTTGAAGTCCGACCTCGCGGCCTCTGGCGTCGACCTGAATGCGAAGCAGCGCGAACAGCTCGACGGCCTGCTCGCTGGCTCCGAGTCTGCCCGAGACTCGCTGCCGGACGACTCGTCAGGAGTGGCCGAGCAGATTGAGTCGATCGCCGCCGATGCCTTCACCTACGCGCTGGGTAATTCGATCTGGGTGCTGGTCGGAATCGCGGTCGTCTGTACAGGCCTGACCGCCTGGCTGGTAGAGCCGAAGCAGCGGACCACGGAACTTCCCGAAGCGGCCAGACAGGTCGAACACCACCACCACCGCTTCGGCGGTTTTCACCTGTAGGTAGTTCACCTCTCGGGCCGCCGGCTCGGATATTGTGCCAGTCATGTTCAAGTCCGTCCTCGCCTTCCCAGTCGGTTCGAAAGCGCGCTGGCTGATCGTCGTCGCCTGGTTCGTGGCGATGTTCGCGATCTTCAGCTTCAACATTCCCGGCAAGTTCGCCGACGCCGAGAACAACGAGTCCAGCTCTTATCTGCCGGCGGACGCCGAGTCGACCCGGGCACTGGAAGAGGCCAAGCTTCTGACCGACGGTGAGCAGGCAGGCATCGTGATCGTCTACAGCCGCGAGGGTGGACTCACAGGAGCTGACCGTAAGCGCATACGTTCGGACGTCGCGACCCTGAACTCCGATGTCGAAGGGACAAGCGAACCTTTCACACTCGGCGAGGTCGCCGAAGACAGCTCAGCCGCACTCGTGCTGTCGAGCATCGAATCGACAGGTGAGGCTGACGACCTGCTCGACCCGGTGGATGCAGTGCGCGACCAGGTGAGCGGTAGCGATGGAGGACTCGATGTCGCCGTGACCGGTGCTGCGGGATATTCCGCCGATTCGATCAAAGTTTTCGAGGGAATTAACGGCACGCTTTTTGCGGCGGCATTCAGCCTGGTCTTCATTTTGCTTCTGCTGATCTATCGCTCGCCTTTTCTGCTCTGGTTTCCGCTGCTGGCGGTCGGCTTCGCCGAAATCCTGAGTCGCACGGTCGGTTTCGGCCTGACTGAGATGGGGGTGACCGTAAACGGTCAGTCGTCCTCGATCCTTTCGGTACTCGTGCTTGGTGCCGGCACCGACTATGCGTTGCTGCTGATAAGCCGCTACCGCGAAGAGTTACGCCACCAGGAGAGCAAGACCGAATCGATGCGTATATCTCTGCGCAGTGCCGGCCCGGCGATTCTCGCATCCGGCGGCACGGTGATCGCGGCACTGCTCTGCCTCAGCCTGGCCGAACTCAATTCGACTGCGAGCCTTGGCCCGATCGGTGCGATCGGAATTGCCTCGGCGATGTTTGCGATGCTCACCCTGCTTCCCGCGATGCTGGTGATCGCTCCGCGCTGGGTTTTCTGGCCGAAGGTTCCCAAGGTTGGCACTGGTGGCGCCGACGCCGAGCATGGTCCCTGGCGGCGCCTCGGTGACCGAACCGCGCGCAGCCCGAGGCGTGTCTGGGTCGGCACCCTCGTGGTCCTGGTTGTGATGGCCGGAGGACTCGCGCTTTACGACGACGGTCTCACTTCATCCGGTGGTTTCCGCGACAAAGTTGAAGCCGTGGAGGGCGAACAGCTGATTTCGAAATCGTTCCCCGGTGGAGCGAACGCACCCACGGAGATAATCGTCCCGGATCCGGCCGACGCGGCCGCTGTAAGCGCTGCGGTTCGAGAGGTGGACGGCGTAGCCGCGGTGCGCCCGGTCGGCGAGGGCGAGCCCGGGGTCTTGCTCGACGTGATCCTCGAGCCGGAGCCTTATTCGACCGAGGCTTTCGCATTGATTCCGCCGGTACGTGACGCCGCCAAGGAAGCCGGTGGGCCGGAGACCCTTGTCGGCGGCGGTTCTGCCGTCGAATACGACATTCGAGAAGCCAACAAGCAGGATGTCAAGCTGATCGTGCCATTGGTCATTCTTGTCGTCTTCCTGATCCTGGTGGTGCTGCTCAGGTCACTCGCTGCGCCTTTGATTCTGATCGGTACGGTGGTAATCAGCTTCCTGGCCGCGCTCGGAGTCGGGGTCGCGATCAGCGAATGGGTATTCGACTTCCCCGGGTCTGATCCGTCCCTGCCCCTGTTTGCGTTCGTATTCCTGGTCGCACTCGGGATCGACTACAACATCTTCCTGATGGCAAGGGTCAGGGAGGAGACCGTCACCCATGGCACTCGCGAAGGAATGCTGCGCGGTCTGGCGGTGACCGGAGGGGTGATCACTTCGGCTGGAATCGTGCTGGCAGGCACCTTCCTGGTACTCGCGGTGCTGCCGCTAGTCTTCCTGACCGAGCTCGGCATCACTGTGGCTTTCGGAGTCCTGCTGGATACCTTCCTGGTGCGCTCGATCCTCGTACCGGCGCTGACCCTGGACATCGGCCCGAAGATCTGGTGGCCATCTTCGCTGGCCGACAGAGAGGAAGAGCCGCCGCCCGGGTCCTGATTCTCAGCGGGCGGCCGCTCGGCCGCCCGGCTCAGGGTCGGCGAATTCAGGCGTTTCACCGCTTACCCCGGCCATTACCGCCGCCATCTGGTTCGGTGAGCCGATCAACGTTTTCTGGAGTTCCGTTTCGAGTTCGAGGTTGCGCTTGCCTCCTTCGTGCCAGGCGGACTCGAAGAGCCTCTTCGCCGCCCTGACCGCATCCGGTGAACGCCTGCGGATTTCAGCCGCAAGATCCCGGGCGGCTGCCAGGGGGTCGTCATCGACCCTGGTTGTGAGGCCGATCCTGGTGGCTTGCTCACCGTCGATGGTGCCCGCGGTGTAAGTGAGCTCTTTGGCCAGGTCGAGCCTGAGCAGCCGGGGAAGGGTTGCGGTGATGCCCATATCCGGCACCAGGCCCCAGTGGGCTTCCCGTATGCTCCACTTCGCATCCGGAGCAGTGATCCGGATATCGGCGCCGAGCGCGATCTGCAGCCCGCCGCCGTAGCAATTTCCGTGAACCGCGGCGATTACCGGCATCGGCAGCTCCATCCACGCGGTCGCCACGCGCTGGAAGAGGTTGGCGCCGAAATCATCGCGCCGGACAGCTTCTTCGGCGAAGCCTTCGCCGCCTCCCGAGGCGAGCCAGCCGACGTCGATTCCGGAACAGAAGCTCGGCCCTTCACCGTGAAGCACGACCGCCCTCAGGCCTTGCTCGTCCAAAAGGCCGAGCGCCGCTTCGGTCAGCGCCCTGAACATGCTGCCATCCAGTGCGTTGTGCTTGTCGCTTCGAACCATCGCGACCTCGGCCACGTGGTTTTCGATCCTGATCTTCACCCGGTCTTCAGACATTAACGGACCCTATATCGCCGGCCTCGACAAGCGTCCTGGCTTCAAGGTTGAGAGGTGGGCCCCAGTGAAGTCTCCGTCGGTACTGACGTGTGCCAGGACCGCGACTCCCTCCGATCGAAGGTCGAGCTCTTCGAAGGACTGACCCGCGATCCAGTAGCCCACTTCGCGAGATCAGGACCACAATTGCGAGGACGACAATCAGTGCACCTAGGCGTTCAAGGGCCTGTTCGCGATCCGCGCTGGCGAACGCGGGGATCAGGGTTGCCATCACAGTCACGAGTCCGGCGTTCCCAAGCAGCATCAGGGTCATCGCGATCCGCCGGCGAACCGGATGCTGGACGACGGCCTCGGACTCGGAAGTCGTAAAGCCCGCAACGGTGAGCGCACTCCGGGCCTGGAAGCGCGAGACCTCGCGTGACAGGCCGGTCAGCATCAGGGCTGCGGTTGCGGCCCTCGTCACAAGCAGCGAGATGAGAATGATCACCACTACTGTGCCTGGCGCAAGAATGTCTGATCCGCCAAACTTTCATCCATACGGTTCATGGTCTTCAGGTACCCGCCGAAAGGTGCTGCGGAAACCCGCTTTTCATCTGCGGCAGCAAGCGGAATCAGGTCGAAGCGGCCGTCCGCCTGAGGCGGCGTTCAGCTCCCGCCCACCAGAAGGCGAGCAGCGCCAGTACGACTATGGCCGCGCCATAAACGAGAGCAGTGCCGTGGAGCCCGAATTCGCTTGCAGCGAATCCGCCGGCTACAGCGGGCAGGCTGTACGCGAGGTAGCCAATCACGTAACCGAGGGCGAGCACCTGACCCCTTTCGTGAGGCTCGGCCATCTTCGAGAGGCAACCGAAGCCGCCCAGCGCAGTGGCCCCAAAGCCAATTCCGGCGACCATGGTGCCGGTAAGTGCGACCGCGAGTATTCCGAAATTAAGGCCGGTGAGGGTGATCAGCATGCCGAAAATAAGGAAACCGGCGGCCATGAGCAAAACATCCTCTGGTTCGCGCTCGCGCAGCAGGAAAGCGGTAAGGGCGCCGGTTCCGCAAAGCGCACAGACGACGATCCCGCCGACCAGATAGCCGTCGATTCCAAGCATCTCGCCGGCAATTGATGGGCCCAGCGACAAATAGAGCCCGCCGAGCGCCCAGCCGGCGATCAAGATCGGCACTATCACCATGATCTCCTTCCTAAGCCTGGAGGGCAGCGCAACTCTGAGCCGAAGTGACTGCCTGGCACCCGGCCTCATCGTCGAAGTCTCCGGCGAGAACCAGACGGCGACGGCGGATATTGCGAGCGCGCCGAGCAGGACAACGAACACCAGAGAGGTTGGGGCCGGCGCGAGCTGGATCAACAGTCCACAGCCAAGCGCTCCGAGCGCGAGGCCCGCAAGTGGGGCGATGCCAGTAACGACCCCGCCCCGTTTGGGGGCGTGCTTGGGCTGAAGATCCACCACAACCGCGCCCAGGGTTGAGATCGCGGCGCCAGTGGCGAAGCCCTGGACCACCCTGGCGACCGCCAGAGTGTTCACATCGCCGGCTGCCAGAAAAAGCAGCACTGAAACCGCTTCGAAAAAGATGGCGACGAGCAGTACCGGCCGGCGGCCGACGTGGTCCGAAATGGCTCCGAACACGAGTAGTGAGGCCAGCAGGGCCAGCGCGTAGATCGCGAACACCTCGGTCAGGGTGCTGTCCGGAAACCCCCACTGATCCTGGTAGACGACGTAGAGCGGGGAAGGGACGGCCGAGGCCGCCGGAAAGGTGATCGCAATCGCGGCCATGGCCCAGAAAGCCCTGCCATGGCTCAGCGTCGGACGCCGCTTCGGTTGTGTTTCAGTCGTGGCTGCCAAGGGGATCGTTCTCAGTACTTCTGATCGGGCGGGCGGTCCAGGCTGCTGAAGTGAATTCAGGTGCCGTCGCCGGCGTCCACCGAAACTTCACACAGTTGGCGATTGTCCACGTCGTAGACGAAGCCCCTGACCCGGTCCCGGTGGAGCAGGAAGTCCGACCGGCGCACCCGGAGGATCGACTGGCGCACGTCGGCGTCGAGGTCGCTGAACGATTCAATGGCGAATGCAGGAGCGACGCCGGTGGCCTTCTGCAGCTCTGCCCGGAAGCCGTCGTCGGAAAGTTGCTGGAGACCGCAATCAGTGTGGTGGATCAGCATGATGCGCTCGGTTCCCAGGCGCCGCTGGGAAACGGCCAGCGAGCGAATCACATCGTCGGTTATCACCCCGCCGGCGTTCCTCAGGACATGCGCTTCTCCCGGCTTCAGGCCGAGGGCCTGGAAAACGTCGAGCCGCGAGTCCATGCAGGTGACGATCGCCAGCCGAAGAGTAGGCCGCACATCGAAGTGCTGCTCTGGCAGCGAGTCTGCGTAGGAGCGGTTGTTGGCGAGCAGTTCTTCAATTACCCGCACGCGACAACTCCGGCTACTTGATTTCCTGGAGGTCGACCACGAAGGTCAGGGTGGCGTTCGGCGGAATGTCCGGTGGGCTGCCGGCTTCACCGTAGGCCAGATTGGGAGGGATGATCAGCTCGCGGCGGCCGCCGACCTGCATGCCCGGGATTCCTTCGTCCCACCCCGGAATCACGCTTCCTGAGCCGAGCTCAAACTCGAACGGTTCGCCTCGGTCCCATGAGGCATCGAACTCCTTGCCGGTATCGGTGACCACACCGACGTACTGCATGGAAACCGTGTCGCCGGCTTCGGCGGCCGGCCCTTCGCCGACAACAATGTCGTTGGTGACCAATTCGCTGGGCAGGTCGCTCGATGCCGCGATCACCGGCTTGGTGGAAAGGTCATCACTGATCGCGCCGCCACCGTCATCGTCGGAGCTGCCTCCCGCGACCACGACTATGACCACGATGGCCACGAGGAGTACAGAAGCACCTATGAGCGAAGCGATTCGTCGATCCATGCCCGGCATCTTAGTGCGGCGGGAGTCCGTCCGCGCCGCGAGTTGACCGGAGTTGCTGTGGCCTCTGATTCGGACCTGCTCTAGTCTGCTTACGGTGAAGGTGAGGGCAGGAGGACTACCGGTTGCGTTTCTTGGCTTGCTGGCACTGGCATGCTGCTGGACCGGCTTCGCGACGGCCGCGAACCTCGTATAGCTGGCGCCTGCAGAAACCTGGGGAACCACGCCCATGTACCTCACCGCGCCCGAGGGTGACCAGCGGTTGTTCATCGTCGAGCGAGGCGATGGCCTTTTCCCCGGACTATGCCGAAGACGGACTTTTCTACGTCTTCTACACGGCCGACGGACCAGACGGGCTCGATCCCACTGGCCAGGTCGGGGACGTCAGGATCGTTGAATATTCGCGCTCGGCCGGTGACCCGAACCTGGCCGATCCGTCGTCGTCGCGCCTTGTGCTGAAGACGGAGCTTTCGCCGGAGCCGGTGTGCGGACCAGGCTTGCGATGATCCTCAAAGGACGGCGACTCAAGCGGGCTCGCAAGGCAAAGCGCAACGGCAGCCGGATTACCGCCTTCGTCTGGATCTCCGCGACGGCGACTGACGGCATGACCGACCACGATTCGGGCCGAATTCGCCTGTTCAGGGCCCGGAAGCGCTGACCCCGGACCCTACGGCCGGACCGACCATCCCTCTGACGGGTCGACGTCGCCCTCGAGGAACGCAAGCAGAGTCGATTCGATTCCTTCCGGACCGGAGGCCTTTCGGATGGTCAGCCATGAATCGCTCGACTCAATGAACTCGTTCTGATTCTTGGTCACCCGCCTGCGTACTTCGGCGGCTCCCCAGTCCTGGTTGCGTTTCGCGATCCTGGTCGGGGCAAAGAAAAAGCCGGGAGCGGGGCCCACAAGGGGTTCGGCATCAGGATCGGGTGCGAGTTCTTCCCAATCGGCCGCTCCGATCACGGTGCTCGCCACGAGGGCCTCGCCGAAGTGGCAGTGGACTTTGCTACGCAGTCTGGCGCTGCCGGCGAAGTCGATATAGCCGGTGGCGTCCGAGTTGTCGATCTTCTCCAGGTTGTCGTAGGCGACAACCTGGTCGTAGAGACCGGTCGATTCGACGAAGGTGGTATTTCGGCCCGAAGTCAGTCCGATCAGCTCAACCGCACCCGGATGCAGCGATTTCATGATGAATGCCAGGGCCAGCGCTGTTTTGCTCGAAGCGCTCGAGATCACAAGCCGACCGGCACCGTAGAACTTTTCCTCTTCCAGCTCGTCAGCCAGCAGGAAGGAAGTAGTGAAAAGAGGCGCGAAAAGCGCGATGTGGGGCTCACGTTCGGGTATATCCCCGCTTTCCGGGGTGGTGAAGCCGTAGCGGTTATAGATCGCAGGCAGCTCGACACGGTGGCTCAGGCCATCGACGAAACCTGAGTCGGAAACGTTCACCGGTTCGACTACAAAATGTGTTGACATCGGCATGTAGCCGTAGATGCGCTTACCGACTTCGACGTCATCACTGTTCGACCTGGCTACTTCTGAGTAACCCCAGACCGGGATCCGGCCAAATCCTTCTTCGCCGGGGAAGAACTTCCAGTAGTCCATGGCGTCGCCCATCGCCGCGTAGGTCACGTTGTTGGCGGTGATCGAGAAGTTGTCGACCCTGAGCAGGACCTGACCGGGGGAGAGCTCGATGTCCCCGGCGTCGGGAATGGTGAGAACCGCGCTGACACGCGGATCGTTGCGGCGGACTGCGAAGTCGTACGAATCGGGCATCTGGTCTGGGTCCCCTCGAAGGTTGAAATCTGGATCGGTTTCAGGGTGAGCTTATTGGCATCGACGCGAACCGTGGCTTCGCAATCTGACCCGAGACCAGTCAGGCA
>CALEMO010000388.1 GCA_937910825.1 uncultured Solirubrobacterales bacterium
CGGATAGATCGTCACCAACATGAGGTGAAGATCACCCCAAGAGCCGGCGGGGCTGACAGCAGAGGGCTCTCGCACCAATCGACCTACAGGATAAGGGCGAAATACTCGCCCGGATCCTGATCGTCGATTAACCCACCCGAGGAAAGCCAGCCCTGCTCGGGCATCCGAGATTCGTCCGTAAACCCGACCGCCGAAGGCGGGCGGTTGCCGGCAGGGGTCCGCGAGACTCGGCCTTCACTCCAAGCAAGTTGTTTCCGGGGGCCTCCAGGGCGTGGCTGGTGAGGATACGAACGATTCGGTGGAGCCGATTTGCCCGATTGGCAACAGTCGATTGACGAAGGGCGGCGAGACTTCGAAATCCGGATCGCACAGCGAAGCGAAGCGATCGGATTGCTTCTCCTGGCAGCCAGGCGCTCCTAGGTGCGCCCCGGGAGCCGCTTGCCCCCTCAGCCCTACGAACGAGAAAAGGCCACCCCTTATGCCGGCTACGCCGGCATAAGGGGTGGCCTTTTCGAGCCCCAGCAGCTTCAGCCGCGAGGCAGCAGCCCTAGACACTGCGGGGCATGAGGACCTCTCTGGCGATAACCATCCGCTGAATCTGGCTGGTGCCTTCATACAGCTGCATGATCTTGGCGTCACGCATGAACTTCTCGACCGGGTAATCCTTGATGAATCCGTAGCCACCGAAGACCTGAACCGCATCGGTGGTGACTTCCATCGCCGAGTCAGCGGCGAAACGCTTGGCTTCCGAGGAAGCGAGCGTATTGCTGAGTCCGCTGTCGAGCTGCCAGGCCGAAAGCCAGGTCAGCAGACGTGAGGCGTCCACCTTTACCGCCATGTCGGCGATCAGGAACTGGATCGCCTGGTGCATCGCGATCGGCACGCCGAACTGCTGGCGTTCCTTCGAGTACTCGACGGCGGCCTCGTAGGCGCCGCGGGCGATACCGGTGGCCATCGCGGCCACACCGGGACGGGTGCGGTCGAGGGTCATCATCGCCAGCTTGAAGCCACGGTTCTCTTCGCCGATCATGTTCTCGGCCGGAACCTCGACGTCATTGAAGGTGACGGAAGCGGTGTTTGACGCCCGCTGGCCCATCTTGTCTTCCTTCTTGTCGATCGTGACGCCATCCTGCTTGTCGACGACGAATGCGGTGATTCCGCGGCTGCCGGCGTCGGGATCGGTCTTGGCGTAGACGGTGAACCAGTCGGCGTACTGACCGTTGGTGATGAAGCACTTGGAGCCGTTGATGACGTACTTGTCACCCTTTTTGACCGCGCGGGTCTTCATTCCGGCGACGTCGGAGCCGGCATCCGGCTCGGTCAGGCAGAAGGATGCGAGCTTGGGCTCTTCCGAGAGCATGCCGAGGTACTTCTTTTTGGTCTCTTCGGATCCGCCGAGATCAACCGGCGCGGCCGCCAGGCCGTTGGCACCGATGCTGGTGCCGATGCCCGAGCAGCCCCAGGCGAGTTCTTCCTCGATCAGGCATCCGGAGAGGTAGTCCAGCCCGGCTCCGCCGTACTTCTCGCTGAGGTGGTTGTTCATCAGGCCGAGTTCCCAGGCCTTGTTCATCACCTCGATCGGCCAGGTGCCTTCTTTGTCGTACTCCCAGGCTACGGGCCGCATTTCGTTTTCAGCAAAATTGTGCGCCATTTCGCGCAGGTCTTTTTGCTCGTCAGTAAGTGTGAAGTCAACCACTTCTACAAACTCCTTCAGTCGATGGAAAGCCTTTAGGGAGGCCGTTTGCGGGGGCTTGTCCGCTCCCGATTGACTAGTCAGTCAATAACTCGGGGACCAAGGGTATCGAACTAGGCCGCCAGAGAAGCGGCCGTCGGTCACTAGTCTGGGTGGATGCCCGCAGCGATCGGCGCCTCCGAGTTCTCCACGCTCCTGCTCCTGCTTGTGATCATCGTCGTTCCGATCGCCGCAATCGCTTTCGCAAGGTCCGGGCGTGGGCTCAGGGAACTGGGCAAGGGGCAATTTTCGGTCGACCGTGACGACGAGTCCGCCCAGCCCCAGGGACCCGTTGCCGAAGCAGCCGAGCGAGACGAAGAGGTCCGGCAGATGGTGGAAGCCTCGAACTTCCGGAGGCTCGAACGAGGCGAAGCAGAACTCGATGCTGAAGCCGAAATCGACCGACTTCTCGGAAGAGGCGAGCAATCGGATGAAGTCGTGGACGGTGCCCCTGATGATGCTTCAAGCGCGGGATACGAGACGGCCATCCGCGAGGAGATCAGGCAACTGGTTGTGGCCAACAACGAACGGCGCATACGCCGCGACGAAGCGCCGCTCGACGTCGATCTGGAAGTTGAGGAGCGTTTGCGGGAGTGGTCCTGAGGCGTGAAAACCAGAATCCCCCAGGTGACGTGAGGTTAGGATGCGGCCATGAACGACACCAGTTATGAACTCGAGGACCTGGCGGTTCAGCCAGGTACCTACTTCAACCCCCAGACTGAAGTCGTGGTCATAGTCGACGACACCGCATCGATCGACCAGGAAATTTTCAACTCGGAATCGCTTGTCGGTGCTTCCTGGGTTCGAATCGCGGAAGAGCCGGCGGTCGACGAACAGCAGCGCGACGAACTGATCGACGATTTCCAGAACGAGCACCACGGCGGCCGCGGAGCCCTGGTCGGGAAGCCACGCCCGAGGTTGACGATCCGGACCACGACATCCTCGATGATGAAGACGACATGAACCCCTGATGGAACAGAGCAGACTGACCCTCCTGGGGGTTCCGATCGACAGCGTTGGGCGCGCGGGCGGGACCGAATACGGCCCCGAAACGCTGCGAAAAGAGCTAGCCGGTCTGGACCTGGACGATGCCGGTGACAGCCAGCACAAGGTCCGGGGCCTGGAACGGGATCCGGTCAACGGCTGGCTCGCCTACGAAGACGTGCTGAGAATGAGCGCCGAATTGCGCCCTCTGGTTGCCGGCATCACTGCGAAGGGCCAGGTTCCGGTGATCCTCGGCGGCTGCTGCACCCTGGTTCCGGCCGCTGTCGCCGGTACCCGCGATTCGCTCGGCGAGATCGGACTGGTTTACCTCGACGGTCATCTCGACCTCTTCACGGGGGGCACCTCGCCGACCGGCGAAGGCGCGGACATGCCGGCTGCGGCAATGCTGGGCTTGGCCCCACCCGAAATCTGCGAAGTGATCGGCCCAGTTCCGGTGGTCGATCCGTCACGGATGATCTTCGTCGGTGCACGCGACCAGGAAGAGCTCGACCTGATCGCGCCGCTGCCCTCGGGAACCGGCATCGCCCGGATCGAAGACCGCAATGCGCTCAGGCATGCCGACTTGACCCACCTGGGCCGGTCGATCGAGAGCGAGCTGACGACAGGCGGCGCGAAATTCTGGCTCCATCTGGATGTCGACATCCTCGATCGCCAGGTGTTTCCGGCCACCGACTACCTGATGCCCGATGGTCTCAGCCTGCCGGAACTGAGAGCCCTGATGCTTCCGCTGGCCGGATCACCCGGGCTGGCGGGGATAAACCTGACCTGCTTCAACCCGGAGAGGGACAGTGACGGGAATTGCGCCGCGTCACTGGTGGACTTGCTGAAAAGCACGTTGATCAGCTGAAGCCCGGCGCATGACAAGACCTTCGACCCGGCTTTAACAATAGAATCGGCTGGTGATCGAAGCTGGAAGCAAAGCCCCTGACTTCACCCTCAAGGACCAGAACGGGGATACCGTACGACTCTCGGACCATTCCGGGCAAACGGTAGTCCTCTACTTCTATCCGAAGGCAAACACTTCGGGCTGCACTACACAGGCCTGCGGCGTCCGGGACCACTACAAGGACTACTCGCATGCGGGAGCGACGGTCATCGGTGTTTCGCCCGACGAAGTCAAGGCGATCAGGAAATTTGACGACCAGCACAAGTTCGGCTTCACCCTGCTGGCGGACAAAGACCACAAGGTGGCGGAGATGTACGGGACCTGGGTCGAAAAGTCCATGTACGGCAATACCTACATGGGTGTCCAGCGGGCCACCTTCATCATCGGCGGTGACGGCAAGGTCCTGAGGGTTTTCCCCAAGGTCCAGCCCAAGAAGCACGACGACACAGTTCTGAAGGCGCTCGTCGAAATGAATACGACAACCTGAAGGCGCCGGTATGGCTGACGGGGGCACTGGCAAGTACGAACTGGCAGCCGAGCAGCTTGCCCTCGTAGCCGAAGTGGTGCTCGACGCGGCGAAGCCGGTCTCCGGACGCAGAACCCTGGACCTTGCCTGCGGCACCGGAAACGCCGCCCTGCTCGCTGCGCAGCGCGGCGCGCAGGTGACCGGACTGGACGCCGCCCCGCGGCTGCTCGAAGTCGCGGCCGGACGATCCGCCGATGCCGGCCTGGACATCAGCTGGATCGAGGGCAGCATGCTCGACCTTCCGCCGCAATAGGCCGCGCCGTTCCAGTGGGGCGAGCGAGTGGAACTCAGCGAACTTTTCTCCGAGCACGGAATCGCGCTCCAGTGCGAAACCCGGAGCCAGGTATTCACCGCCGAATCGGCGGAGTCCGCAAACGATGAGTGGAAACTCAATCACCCGGTGTGGCTCATCGTGAAGCAGACGATCGGTGACGAGCGATTCGAAGCCTTGTCGCAGCAGGTTCTCGACGCGCTCAAAGAAGGCAACGAGGCGGACGATGGCAGCTTCAGGTTCACCAGCAAATACCTGCTGGCGCTCGGCAGTCCGGTCTGAAACCAGGCCGGTCGGCACCGCTCAGCTGAGTACGACGATGCCCAGAAACGCGAGGTAGAGCAAGACCCAGAGGGCGATCGCGACCTTGCCGAATTCGGATTTTCGGCGCAGCGCCCAGTAGGCCACCACGCCGCCGAGCAGGCCGAGAATCATCGAGGCGGCGGCGAAATGGTCGAGGTCCCAGTCGATGAAGACCATCCCGAAAAAGACCGGGATCGTCGACTGGAAGACCATCGCCCCGGTGATGTTGCCGAGCGCGAGCGCGTCCTTGCCTTCGCGCACCCAGAAGAAACTGTTCGCTTTCTCTGGCAGCTCGGTGGCCAGGGGCGCCAGGATCAGGGAAAGCACGATCGCCGACACCCCGAGGTTCTCGGCGACGTGCAGCAACTCCTCGACGAACAGGTGTGCACCTCCGACCATGGCACCGAGCCCGAGAAGCAGCTGGGTCACCATGATGAAGTTCGGCGGCTGCGAACCGTTGCGTTCACCGCGCCGGTCCATGATCAGCGGGTCCATTTCGTGGCTCTCCTGGGAATCGCCCCCGTTTCTGATCGTCTCCCTGACGTACCACGCGTAGGCGAGAAGGAAGACCGCACCCGCGGTGATTTCAAGCCACTTCGGCGTATCGAAAACACCGATCAGAAATGCCAGGCCGAAGAAGATCATGAAAAATGCGAGGTCGCGGTCGAGGGTTTCGACGTGAACCTTGAGGCGGTGCCCCTGGGGCCGGCGGTCCGCATAGGCCAGCGCCGAAAGGCCAACCAGCGCCATCGCCACCGTCGCCAGCAAGAATGGAGCACCGACGATCGCCCCGATCGCGACTTCGGCGTTCTGCTCCCCGGCTGCTCCCACCGTCCCACCGATGATCGCCACTATCGGGATCAGCGTTTCCGGCATCGCGGTGCCGACCGCGGCGAGCAGGCTGCCGACCGCACCTTCACCCAGATTCAGCTTGTGACCGAGCCACTCGACCGCATTGGTGAATAGAAGCGCACCGGTCAGGATGATCGCGAAGCTGATCACCAGCAGAACGAATTCCATTAGCCGGACGCCACTTTCTGTTCTCTCAAGCTGAAGCGCAGCCGGGTCGGGGGCAGAGCGTTCTCCCGATCGTCGAGCGATAGTGTCAGGTCGAGCTGCTCGAAGGAACCGTCAGCGCTCTCGGCAAAAAGGTCAAAGCTCGCGCCAACCAGATTCTGCTCGAGCTGGGCCAGATCACCAAGCCCTGGCAGATCCTCGCCGCTTGCCGAAGCCGCTCCCCCGGCCACGGCGTCAGTCAGGCTGCTGATCAGGAGGTCGACGTCGAGTTCGCCGGAAATATGCTCGACCCGCACCCCGTCGAGATCCTGCTCGCCGCGGGCCTCCAGCTCCCCGACCAGCGGCAGGATTCCCTCCTCCGGATCATCGACGGACCCCTGGGCGTTGCGACTGCCGGCGATCAGTTCGCGGATCGTCCGGTAGGTGGGCGGATCGACGGCCAGCGTGCGGGTCCTCAGGGGATTGTCTTCGAAGCCCAGCGATGCCACCTCCACCTCGGCGCCGCGCGGAGGCCGACCCGGCTCCCGGGCGGTGAGGTCATCAAGCGCCTTGCCGGCGATCTGATCAGGGTCGACCTGCGGCTCACCACCGCAGGCGGCCAGCACTCCGCCGGAGAGGATGAAAGTACAAACGATGAGAGCAAAGCGTTGCCGTTTCAAGGGCGGGCAGCGTATACGCTCACACGTCCAATGCCACCTCGTACCATTCTCTACACAGGCAAAGGCGGCGTCGGCAAAACAAGTGTCGCGGCGGCAACCGCCCGTCGTTGTGCCGAAAATGGGCTGCGCACGGTGGTCATGTCGACCGATCCCGCCCACAGCCTTTCTGACTCGCTCGGGCATGAACTCGGGCCGGAGCCCAGCGAAATCACGCCATTGCTGTGGGGCCAGGAAGTCCTGGCGGCAGCGGAGATGCGTCGCAACTGGGACCGGGTTTCGAGCTGGCTGACCGGGCTGCTGCTCAACCAGGGCGTCGACCGGATACGGGCCGAAGAACTGACCGTGCCACCGGGGATGGACGAACTGTTTTCTTTGCTCCAGATCAAGCAGCACTGGGACAACGACGATTTCGACGTCGTTGTTGTTGATTGTGCTCCCAGCGGCGAGACGCTGCGCCTGCTCGGCTTTCCCGAGGTAGCCCAGTGGTGGGTCAAGAAGGCTTTCCCATGGAATCGCAGCCTGCTCGGTGCGGCCGCACCGCTGGCTCGCGCCCTCGACCTGCCTCTGCCGGATCCCGAGCTGATGGAAGAAGTGGACCAGCTGATCAGGAACCTGCTCGAAATGGACGAAATCCTCAGGAACCACGATTACTGCTCGATCCGCCTGGTCATGAATCCGGACCGGATGGTGATCAATGAGGCCCGCCGCACCTACACCTACCTCTGCCTCTACGGGTACCAGACGGATGCGGTGGTGGTCAACCGGATTTTTCCCGATGAAGTGGAGGGAACCTACTTTGGAGGCTGGCGCAAGCAGCAGGCGGCCCAACTCGAAGCGGTCTCGGAAGGCTTCTCCCCGGTGCCGATCCTGAAATCACGCTACTTTGACGAAGAAGTCATCGGACCGGCCATGCACAGCCGACTGGCCACCGAGCTTTTCGGTGACGATGATCCGGCGGCCATACTCCACCCCGGTCTCGCCA
>CALEMO010000389.1 GCA_937910825.1 uncultured Solirubrobacterales bacterium
ACGATCCTGTCGCCGCCGAGCACGTATTCGCCCTCACGTCTCCCCAGAACCGAAAGCTCATCCGGGTCGGCCGCGAACTCGTGGGTTATCTCGTATGCGAGTGCCCAGGCCAGTCCCGGACCCTGCCGCAACGGAAAGAGACTGCCGACAGAGGCAGTCGCCGACTCGGCGTATCCGCCCTTGAATGAGCGCAGCCCCCGCCTCACCTGGGCCTCACCCGAAAGAGCGAGCCTTCTCTGCTGAGCGTCGACGAAGTTGTAGTCGTATGCGAAAGGCAGCGTCGCTACGCCGGCACGCTCAGCCAGCCCCACCAGTGGGTTGCCGGTTACCCCGTGAATCCAGGAAGCACCCATCTCCGCTGGAACTCCATCGAGTGTTTCACTCCAGACCCTGCCCCCGATGCGATCGCGCGCTTCAACCACCTGGACGTCGAACCCACTGTCCCGAAGGCTTCGGGCGCAGGCGATTCCCGACGCCCCGGCACCGACGACCGTGACATTGGTATTGCGATCCCGATTCTCCCGGATCAGGTCAGCCGATCGCAGACCTGAAGCGAAGGCACCATGGACCGTCGCCGGGCTGGCATGCGAAGTTGCCTCACCGGTGATCAGGAGTCGCCGGTGAACCGGCTGGGCCAGCATCCGCCTGAGCTCCGTGCCGAGCGGGTCCGGTGGCAAATAGGAGTAGGAACACCTGGCAAAGGGATCCCCCAGCCAGTTGCTGCGCAGAAAACCATTCGGGGCAGGAATGCCGTACCCCGAAAGCGAATCAGGAAATGAGCTCGATCCCGAGCCGATCCGACATCCGGAAAGGGCCGCCAGAGCAGCCAGAGCGATGCCACCACCTATGAACTCACGCCTTCTGACAGCCCGCTCCGGTCGTTTCCATGCCAAAGCCTAGCCGGCGTGGCCCCGCACCGGGTGATCGATAGTCTTGCTTTGATGCGCCGCCCCCTCGCTCTTCTGGTCCTCGGATCCGCCTTTTTGCTGCCCGCCTCCCCGGCTGATGCCGTCAGCCTGAGGACAACCAATTTTGTCGCCGGATTCGAAGGCTTCGTTTCCTGTGTACATGCGGACCCGGCCGGGCACGCTTCGATCGGATACGGGCACCTGATCCATCTCGGAGCACCGACCAAAAAGGATCGCAGGCAATGGGGCTGCCTGAGCAATTCCGAGGGCCTCAAGCTTCTGCGCAAGGATCTCAATTCCGCCGAGAAGGACCTCTTCTCGAGGATCAAGGGCGCAAGGGTTTCGCCGCCGATGGTGACCGCGCTGACATCCTTCACTTTCAACCTCGGGGCCGGCGCGCTCGATCACCGCAAGAAGAAAGGCTCCGCCCCGGCCACCGACATCGCCTGGCATGTGCTTCAAGGCAACTATCGCCGCGCCGGCAAGGAAATGAAGCTCTACGACGGAATAATCGTCAACGGCAAGAGGTATGAGCTCGAGGGCCTCCGAATCCGCCGCCGCAAGGAATTTCGCCTGATGATCAAGGGCATCGAGAAGCTGAACGGCTGCAGCACTTCCAAGTGCTCGGAAGGCTCAGACAGCGGCGGCATCGGCTCAGGAGCCCCTGGCCGGCAGTAACTTGATCCGTTTCTTTGAGGCGGCCTTGACCTTGGTGCCGGAGGCACTGGCCGCGGTGGCGGTGGCGGTGATCAGGACGCGACCCCTGGCCTTGCGTGAGGTCTTCAGCTTGACCCGGTAGCTGACCGACTTTCCGGTGGCCATAGCGGACTTGCTCCAGCAGAGGGTTCGACCGGAGCGTTCGGCGCCCTTGGCCCGGGCGGCCAAGCTTGTCGCATCTGAGCTTGAGGCCGAGGCCGCTCCGACCCGATTTTGTAGCGAGGCCTGGGCTGTGAAGGCTCGCCCGGCGCGGATCTTTGCCGGGAAGTTGGTCAGCTTAAGC
>CALEMO010000390.1 GCA_937910825.1 uncultured Solirubrobacterales bacterium
CTTCTTGCCTGCGTCGTGGAGCGCGGAAAGCGAAACGGTGGCGAAAGCGACCTGGCGGTCCGTTCCCACCGCTACGTCAAAGGGTGAAGGCTCGGCCGAGCGGCTGAATTCCCGTTCGAACAGCCCCAGCAGGTGCCGGTGCCGCCGCGTTTCGTCGCCGGCACTTGTTGGCCGTGCCTTCCGGGCAGCCGGGGCGGGATCCGTTTTCCAGAGCACTTGCCGGGCCAGCCTCATCGCCGTCGTGCCGTCCGCCAGAGCGTGGTGGATCCTCCAGATGAGCGCCGAGCCGCCGCCTTCCAGGTCGACCAGGTCGATCCGCCAAAGCGGCCTCGACCGGTCCAGCTTCTGCGCGAACAGCGATCCGGTGAGATCGACCAGCTCCGTATCGTCGAGCGGCTGCGACGACTCAGATGCAAACAGGTGGCGCTCCACACCGAACTGCGTATCCGGCACCCAGGCCGGTGCTTCGCCCGTAAGGTCGAGCCGGCGCAGCAGCTCCGGGGAGGACTGAACCCGCCCGGCGACCGAGGTGAGCAGGTCTTCGTATTCGATCCCCGGAGCTTCCAGCCGGATCACCTTGCAGGTGTGGCCGACGATGGTCGGCCCTTCGAGTTCCAAAATACGGATGTCTGCCTCCTGAAGAGGCAACCGCTCTTCCATGTCCGAATAGTAGGTCCGCCGGCGCTTCAGTGCAGTTTGAAGGTGCGCAACCGCAGCGAGTTAGCGACGACGAAGATCGAGCTCAATGCCATCGCGCCTCCTGCCAGGATCGGGTTCAGCAGGCCGGTCATCGCGACCGGGATCAGCAGCAAGTTGTAGGCGAAGGCCCAGAACAGATTCTGCTTGATCGTCCTCAGGGTGGCGCGGCTCAGCCGGATCGCGGCCACGGCGCCCATCGGGTCTCCGGAGATCAGGGTCAGGTCCGAGGCTTCGATCGCCACGTCCGAGCCGGTACCAATTGCCAGGCCGAGGTCAGCCTGGACCAGAGCGGGAGAGTCGTTGACTCCATCGCCGAGCATCGCCACCACCCGGTTCTCGTCCTGCAGGTTGCTCACCGCTTCCACCTTCTCGGCCGGCATAACCTCAGAGATCACCCGATCGATGCCCACTTCGGCTGCGACCGCTTCGGCAGTGGTCTTGTTATCGCCGGTCAGCAGGACCGGCTCGAGGCCGAGCGACTTGAGCTGGCGGATCGCTTCGGCGCTGCTGGGCTTGATCGAGTCGGCGACTGCGAGCACCGCCCGGACTTCACCGTCGATGGCTGCGGCCACTGTGGTCTGGCCTTCGGAGCGCGCTTTGTCGAGCGCCTCCAAGAGAGCGGCAGGGATCTCGCTGCCCTCGGGGGCGACCATCGAAAGCTTGCCGACGGCGATCCGGTGCCCATCGACCTGGCCTTCGACCCCTGAGCCTTCCTGGTTCCTAAAACCTTCCACCGGCGGCAGCTTCGAATCTCCGTTGCCATCTGCCAGCTCAATCCGGGCCCCGGCGGCGATCGCCCGGGCTATCGGGTGCTCCGACGCGTCTTCGACCGCCGCGATCAAACGCAGGGCTTCATTCCTGTCGCTTGCCCGCGCGACGGTGGCCGCGACGAGTTCCATCTGGCCGGTGGTGACCGTCCCGGTCTTGTCGAGCAGGATCGTATCGACCCGCTTGGTTGATTCGAGTACCTGCGGTCCTTTGATCAGCAGGCCGAGGCGGGCGCCGCGACCGGTCCCGACCAGCAGGGCGAGCGGTGTGGCCAGGCCCAGCGCACAGGGGCAGGCGATGATCAGCACCGCTACGGCGGCGCTGATCGCGAATGAAGATCCACTGCCTTCGATCAACCAGAATGCAAGGGTGAGCGCCGAGAGCAGGATCACCACCGGGACGAATACCGAGGAGATCCGGTCGGCCAACCGTTGCACGGGAGCCTTGCCGGTCTGGGCCTCTTCGACCAGGCGCGCGATCTGGGCGAGCGCGGTATCGCTGCCGATCCTGGTTGCTTCGACAACGATCCGGCCGCCGGCGTTGATGCTGGCC
>CALEMO010000391.1 GCA_937910825.1 uncultured Solirubrobacterales bacterium
GTGGCGGCCGAGAAAGCTGCTCGCCAGATGTTTGAACGCAACCTTGTCCACACGGTCGCTTCCGACGCCCATCACGCGACCGAGCGGCCGCCGGGTTTGGTCGGCCAACTGAAGCGGTCAGGCCACAAGGGGATGATTCAGTGGCTCTGCCACGACATGCCCGCCTGGATACTGGATGGCGGAGAAGAACCTGTGAGGCCAGACGCAGCGGTCAAGAAACGAAAGCGGCGCTGGCTATTCAGGCAGTAACGGCCTCGGCGCGATCCGGGAAGATGTCTTCCACGGTGGCCTTGCTCGTATCAACCGATATGCCCGGACCCATCGTCGTCGAGACCGAGATCGAGAAGATGTAGCGGCCCTTGGTCGAAGCCGGCTTCGCTTTGGTGATCTCTTCCATCACTGCTGCGTAGTTGTCGAGCAGCTTGTCGGCGTCGAAGGAGGCCTTGCCGATCGCGAGATGAACGATCGCCTGGCGATCCGTCCTGTACTCGACCTTGCCGGCTTTGGACTCGGAGACTGCCTTCGTGACGTCATCGGTCACGGTGCCCACCTTCGGGTTCGGCATCTTGCCCGACGGGCCGAGGACCCGACCGAGCTTGCCGACGGTCGGCATCATGTCCGGCGTGGCGATGACCACGTCGAACTCGTCGAAGCCTTCTTCGATCTTGGTGGCGAGGTCGTCGGCGCCGACGATGTCGGCTCCCGCTGACTCAGCGTCGCGGGCCTTGTCGCCCTGGGCGAAGACAGCCACTCGAACGTCCTTACCGAGCCCGTGGGGCAGGGCGAGGGTTCCACGCAGCTGCTCCTCGGCGTGGCGGACGTTCACACCCAGCCGGATGTGGAGTTCGACCGTCTCGTCGAAGCCGGTTGAAGCCGTCTCCTTGATCAGACCGATCGCTTCAGCCGGCGGGTAGAGGCGGCGTCTTCGTGATGAAGGTGAAGCTGCGGTCCTCGAAGACCGTGATCTCGACCGGGATGATCGCGCCGGAATCCTGCTGGGTTTGCGCGTTGAACGCCTTGCAGAAATCCATGATGTTGACGCCGTGCTGACCGAGCGCAGGGCCGACCGGAGGAGCCGGGTTGGCAGCTGTTCATAGCCGACCTCTGATGGAGTCTCACGGCCAAATGCAGTCGTATTTGGTGTGACATCAAATTTGTTCTATGCTTACAACATGGCTAGTGAGACCCAAACATCGATCCGATGTGGTTCCTTGGTCCGTGAGGCCAGGATTCGCCACCGGTTGAGCCAAGGAGAACTCGGCCGGAGACTTGGGATGGCTCAATCCGCAGTGAGCCGAGTCGAGCGTGATCGGCATTCGCCGAGTCTGGATACCGTGGGGCAGATACTTGGGGCTATGGGTGAAACGCTCGTGTTGCGGGCCGCGCCCCTGAACCACCCTTTGCTTGAAGCCGGCAATCAGAGCATCGCGGAACTCCGCCGTACCGGCCGACTCAGCGCCGAAGAACGGCTGATGGAGGCGGTCCAATTGAGTGAGACCGCCACCAGCCTGGCCAGCGGTGCTCCTGATGGGTGAGCGTCAGGATCGGGACTCAGGCTTCGAGGAAAGTGCTACTCGAATCGTTCCCCTGAAGATGAAGGAGCTGATCGGGGCCCTGGAGAAACACGAAGTCGAGTACCTGATCGTCGGCGGCTGGGCCGTTGTGGCCCATGGCCTTGTGAGGGCCACCAAGGATGTGGACATCTGTCCCCGGCCATCCGATGAGAACTTTGAGCGCCTACTGCTCGCTCTGAAGAAGATCAAGGCAAAGCCGATACTGGGCGATCTCGACAAAGACCATGATGTCCAGCTGGACATGGACGGCCTGCGCCACGGTGGCAACTGGCTGCTACTGACTGAGTACGGGCGCCTCGACCTGATGCAGTACCTCTCGGGGCCTGAGGAACAGGAATGGGGTTGGGTGGAGCTGAGCAAGCATTCGATAGTCAAGAGCTTGCTTGGATACGAGTGCCGCTTCTGCGGTTATGAAGATCTGCTGGCGATGAAAAAAGCCGCGGGCAGGCCACAGGACCTGATCGATATCGAAGGTCTGCGGCAAGCCCGGCAGTAAGGCCCGCCCTGAAGGCGGCTCATATCCTTCGTATCAGACGGTGGCTTCGGCTGCGCTTTCCGGGAAGATGTCTTCCACGGTGGCCTTGCTCGTATCAACCGATATGCCCGGGCCCATCGTGGTCGAGACCGAGATCGAGAAGATGTAGCGGCCCTTGGTCGAAGCCGGCTTCGCTTTGGTGATCTCTTCCATCACTGCTGCGTAGTTGTCGAGCAGCTTGTCGGCGTCGAAGGAGGCCTTGCCGATCGCGAGATGAACGATCGCCTGGCGATCCGTCCTGTACTCGACCTTGCCGGCTTTGGACTCGGAGACTGCCTTCGTGACGTCATCGGTCACGGTGCCCACCTTCGGGTTCGGCATCTTGCCCGACGGGCCGAGGACCCGACCGAGCTTGCCGACGGTCGGCATCATGTCCGGCGTGGCGATGACCACGTCGAACTCGTCGAAGCCTTCTTCGATCTTGGTGGCGAGGTCGTCGGCGCCGACGATGTCGGCTCCCGCTGACTCAGCGTCGCGGGCCTTGTCGCCCTGGGCGAAGACAGCCACTCGAACGTCCTTACCGAGCCCGTGGGGCAGGGCGAGGGTTCCACGCAGCTGCTCCTCGGCGTGGCGGACGTTCACACCCAGCCGGATGTGGAGTTCGACCGTCTCGTCGAAGCCGGTTGAAGCCGTCTCCTTGATCAGACCGATCGCTTCAGCGGGCGGGTAGACGTGGTCGCGCTGGACCTTGCCGTGCTGCTGGCGGTATCGCTTGCCGTGTGCCATGTCTACTTGACCTCCACGCCCATTGAGCGGGCGGTTCCCTTGATGATGTTGGCGGCGGCGTCGATGTCGTTGGCGTTCAGGTCGGGCATCTTGCGCTCGGCAATCTGGCGGATCTGGGCCTCGGTGATCGTGCCGACCTTGTCTACGTGAGGTTCTCCCGAACCCTTCTTCAAGCCGATTGCCTCCTTGATCAGGACGGCGGCCGGCGGGGTCTTCGTGATGAAAGTGAAGCTGCGGTCTTCATAGACCGTGATTTCCACCGGGATAATCGTGCCGGAGTCCTGCTGGGTCTGCGCGTTGAATGCCTTGCAGAAATCCATGATGTTGACGCCGTGCTGGCCCAGGGCCGGGCCGACCGGCGGAGCCGGATTGGCCGAGCCTGCAGGGATCTGCAGCTTGATGAGTGTCATTACTTTTTTAGCCATGAGCCTGAATGCCTTAAAGGTTGTGTGGGTTAGAGCTTCTTGACCTGTTCATAGCCGACCTCGGATGGGGTCTCGCGGCCAAAGATGGAAACGAGGACCTTGAGCTTGGACTGATCTTCGTTGATTTCGGCGATTTCGCCGGAGAAGTCTGAAAGCGGTCCGCTGATTATCTTGACAGTTTCGCCGATTTCGAACTGTGCCTGCGTGCGTGGGCGTTCTGCGGTCTCGCGGTGGAGCAGCCGGTCCACCTCGGGTTTGGTCAGCGGAACCGGCGTATCCCTCGGTCCGACGAAACCGGTTACACCAGGAGTGTTCTTGACGAGCATCCAGGCGTTGTCGGTCATCTCCATCTGAACAAGGACGTAGCCCGGCATCGTGCGCTTTTCGACCTGAATCTTCTGG
>CALEMO010000392.1 GCA_937910825.1 uncultured Solirubrobacterales bacterium
CAGGCTGTCGCGGTTGCCGGCCGGAGCGGCCCCGCCGACGCCGGTCGGGCCACGGTAGGCGCCGAAGACGTCGCGCAGGGTGGAGGACCATTCGCCGGTGGTCGCACCGGCCTTGGCCGCGGCGATCGTCGCCGGCATGATGTTTTCTGCCTCTGAGGCCGCGACCCGGGCTACTTCTTCGAGGGCTGAGTCGACTGCGGCCTGATCCCGCTCGGCGCGCCACTCTTCGAGTGATTGGGTGCGCTCGCGTTCCACTTCGGGGTCGGGCTTCATGATTCCGCCGTCGGCACTGGCGGTTAGTGGTGAATCTTCGGTTTCGGTGTAGCAATTCAGACCGATTACCTTCTGTTCGCCGTTTTCGATCCTGGCGAAGCGCTCACGATGGGACTCGACCAGGCGGGCCTTCATGTACGGCACCGCTGACACGGCGCCACCCTTTTCTTCGACAACCGCCATCTCGTCTCTGGCTCCAGCCGTGAATTCCTCGACCAGGCCTTCCATCACATGGGAGCCCTCGAAGATGTCGGGGTATTCGAGCATGTCGGTCTCGAAAGCCATCACCTGCTGGATCCGCAGGCTCCACTGCTGATCCCAGGGCCGGGGCAGGCCCATCGCTTCGTTCCATGCGGGCAGCTGAAGGGCGCGCGCCCGGGCGTCGCGGGCCAGGGTCACAGCGAGGGCTTCGATCACGATGCGCTGGACGTTGTTCTCGGGCTGGGCTTCTGTCAGGCCGAGTGAATTCACCTGTACGCCGTAGCGGAAACGCAGCATCTTCTCATCGGTGACGCCGTAGCGCTCGCGGCCGATCTCGGTCCAGATCCGGCCCATCGTCTTCAGCTTGGCGATCTCTTCGATGAATCTGATGCCGGCGTTGACGAAGAAGGAGATCCTGCCGAAAACCTTCGGGAAATCTTCATCCGCAACCTGGCCGCGGGCCTTGACTTCGTCGAGCACTGCGATGCCGGTCGAGATCGCGTAGGCGATCTCCTGGATCGGAGTCGCACCGGCCTCCTGCAGGTGGTAGCTGCAGATGTTGATCGGATTCCAACTGGGGACTTCGTTGACCGTGAAGGCGACCATGTCCGCGATCAGGCGCATTGACGGTTCCGGGGGGAACGCATAGGTGCCGCGGGAGAGGTACTCCTTGATGATGTCGTTCTGGGTCGTGCCTTTGAGTTCCGATCGGTCGACCCCCGATTCTTCGGCGGCTGCGACGTATAGCCCGAGCATCCAGGCAGCGACGGCGTTGATCGTCATCGAAGTGTTCATGGTGCCCATGGGAATCTGGTCCATCAGGGTCTTCATGTCTCTGAGGTGGGCAACCGATACGCCGACCTTGCCAACTTCGCCACGTGAAAGCACGTGATCCGGGTCGTAGCCGGTCTGGGTGGGCAGGTCGAAAGCGATCGAGAGACCGGTCTGGCCCTTCGCCAGGTTGCCCCGGTACAGCTCATTTGACCGCTTGGCATCTGAATGACCAGCATAGGTGCGCATTACCCACGGGCGGTCACGTTCGGGCAGTCTGTGCTCACTCATGGGCCAAGGATACTTCGAAGGTGGCCTGCCGCGCCGCATGGAAGTCCTGATGCAATAGGTGGCTGTCCCGCACCTTTCGGCCTGAGCTGTGTTTAGGCTCTTTGTATGCGCCTATTCGACACCCTCCCCCTCAATCGCAAGGGCCGCTCCTTCGTGGCCGCTGTTCTCACCGCCGCTTTCGCGTTTGGCATGGTTTCTGCCGCGAACGGCATCGACTCGATCACGGTCTTCAAGAACAGCCTGAAAAACTCGAGCAACCGTGAGGAGGTCCGCCAGATCGGAGGCGGCTCCTGCAAACGCGGCGGTGCCAGCAAGGCATTTCGGGCCAAGGTCGGCAAGAGAACGCGCGAATGCTCCTTCCGGGTCCAGATGGTTGGCCGCGACCTCGAGGTGACGGCCAGCGGCCGCCTCTTCAAGGCCACGCCGGAGAAGCTTCGCTCAAAGGCGTTCGTCGCCGTGAACCTGCGCCACGCCAAGGACGGAAGCCGCTACCAACTGGCGGTATACCCCGGCAGCCGCCGCTTTCAAATGAGGAAATACCTCGATGACGGCAAGGTCGAAAACCTGGCTGGTGGAAAGCTCGGCAACAAAGTCAAGGGCCTGAACATGGCGAACCGCCTGTCCCTGAGGGCCTACAACGACCTGCCCGGCCAAGCTGTCGGCTCGGCCCGGATCGTCGCCAGAGTCAATGGCAAGCGGGTCTCCGTATTCGACGATGCCCGCGGGGGACAGCTCAAGGGGCGCGATACAAGCTTCTCCATAGGCTCAAACGGCAACGCGACCGGCGCGATCGGCAGCTTTGTCAACCTGTCCATACGTGTGCCGGATCCCTTCAAGTAGGACCCGGCTTCA
>CALEMO010000393.1 GCA_937910825.1 uncultured Solirubrobacterales bacterium
CGCTCGTCTCGAGGGCGCTGGACGGGGCCAACATCTCGGCCCCGATGGTTTTCGTCACCGTCGGCATCCTCTGTGGGCCGTCGGTTCTCGGCCTGCTCGAATTCAACGTCGAGGGCAAGGCCGGCCTGCTGATTGCAGAGGTTGCACTCGTGATCGTGCTTTTCTCAGATGCTGCACGCAGCAAGGTCGGCGATGTGCGGCAGGAAGGATCCTTGCCCACGCGTTTGCTGGGGATCGGCATGCCGCTGACGATCGCCGCGGGGACCGCTCTGGCTGCAGTCCTGCTGGCCGGACTTAATTTCTGGGAAGGGGCAGTGCTGGCCGCTGTACTGGCTCCGACCGACGCCGCCCTTGGGCACGCCGTCGTTTCGAGCAAGGTCGTGCCCGAGCGGATCAGGCAGGCGATCAACGTCGAGGCGGGCCTGAACGACGGTCTCTCGATCCCGTTCCTGTTCCTCTTCCTTGGTCTTGCAGTTGAGCAAGTCGAGACGGGTGCAACGGGCTGGTTGACTTTCGCCGTTGAGCAGATCGGTATCGGAACAGCTCTGGGGCTGGCGATCGGAGTCGCCGGGGGCTGGCTGGTGCAGCGGGCGATTCACAGCGGGGCGATGACCCATACTTTCAAGCGCCTGTCAATGGTCGGCATAGCGGTCGCCGCATGGGCATTCGCCGGAGAGCTTGGCGGTAACGGCTTCATCGCTGCTTTTGTCGCCGGACTTGCCGTGGCCCGGTTCCGGCAGGACTTCGGCAGCCCGATCACAGACTTCGCCGAACGCGAAGGCCAGCTTTTGAGCCTGATCGTATTCTTCGTCTTTGGCACCGTTGCAATCGGCCTGCTGGGCAGCCTGACTGCGGGAGCGGCCGTATTCGTACTGGGCTCCCTGAGTGTCCTGCGCATGGCACCAGTCGCGATAGCTCTGGCCGGCAGCGGCCTCAGGCGATCGACGATCGCTTTCATCGGCTGGTTCGGACCACGTGGCCTCGCATCGATAATCCTCGCGCTCGTTGTGGTCGACGAGCAGCCCGAGCTTCCGGGTCTCGACCTGCTGCTCGCGGTTATCACGCTGACCGTCCTCGCAAGCATCTTTCTCCATGGGTTCAGCGCGAGGCCTCTCTCGATGCTCTACTCGAAGTCGCTGCGGAAGATGGACGAGCATGCCCCGGAGATGATGGAGACCGAAGTCACGCCAGGCCGCAGTACATATGGCCCGCTCAGCCAGGCAGCAGAACCTCGCCGCCCCGGGCGGGCGAAGTCGTGATGAATCTCTGGACTGGTGTTTCGTCGCTTCCCACCGGCGCGAGCACTCCGGCGCGGGCGACCGCACGCATCACGATTTCCATCTCTGCCATGGCAAATGAAAGACCGATACAGCGTCGGACTCCACCTCCGAACGGGATCCAGGTGTAGGTCCCCGGTTGCTGGTCCAGCCAGCGGTCGGGGCGGAAGGCCAGCGCATCTTCATAGATGTCCTCACGGCGATGGACCAGGTAGATCGACGGTGTGATCACATCACCCGGCTCGAACCTGTAGCCGGCGATCTCGATCGGCTGCTTGACCAACCTCAGCACGAAGTCAAGAACCGGCCTCAGGCGCAGCGCCTCCTGGGCCACCATTCGGGAATATTCCTTTTCTTCAGTCAGCGATTCCCGGTGGAGTCGTTCGGCGGCGCCTTCGCAGCGGGTCAATCTCTCGAAGGCCCAGGCGAGAGCCGTCGCGGTGGTTTCGTGTCCGGCCACGATCAGGGTCACCAGCTCGTCGCGGATCTCCCGATCCGTCATTTCCTGGCCATCTTCATCCCTCGCCAGGAGAAGCATTGAGAGGATGTCATCCCGCTCTTTTAGGTCAGTCGCCTGCCTGCGCTCGCGGATCAGTGCAAAGAGTCCCTTGTCAAGCGGTTCGAGCACTGGCCGGTACATACGCCTTATCGCCCGGCTGCGGGGGCCGAGCATCTGTGAGGCAAAGAGCCTCATACCCGAAGCGAGCCAGTCGAGAAGTTTCTTTGTCGCTTCGCCCAGGCGATCGTGCTCGACGCCGCTGGACGCCGTTCCGAGTACGACTTCGAGAATGACTTCAAGCGCGATCTTCTGGCTCTGGGTCCGCATCGAAAAGGGCCGGTCCCGGGGGATTCGGGCGACCTGTTCCTCGGCGATGCGCTCGATCGTCGATGTCTGTTTCGCCAGCTTCTCGCCGTGGAAGGAGGGCAGTAAAAGACGTCGCTGCCGCATGTGTTCCTTTCCGTCAAGCAGCAGCACCGACCGGTCGCCCAGGGCGGTCGCGAGAATTTCGTTGCCTTCTCCCGCATGAAGGATGTCCGGGGATGTGGTGAAAACCTCTTTGATCGCTTCGGGGTGGGCCACGAAGTTCCACTTGATGCGGCCGAGGCTCAACTGAAAGACGTCGCCGTGCCTGGAGCGGGCATCGTCGAAGATCGAATTGTCGGCGTGGGCAATCCGCCACGCCTGAACCGGCCATGGCTGCTTCAGCCTCGGTGGCCGGCTGGGTGAGCTCCCCGGGTGACCGGATTTGGACTGCTCAGGTGCCATGGCCCGATGCTAAACCTCCAGGGCGAGCTCGCGCTCGGCTCGCAGGAACGAGCCTTCCACACGGCGGATCGTCTGGCCCGCCCAGGCGCGGGACCAGAGTGAAGGCAGGGAACCCGCCACGACCTCCAGCCGGCTGCGCGGCCCCGCCCAGGGCAGGTGGCCCGTGCTCAGGGCGCATGTCCGGTAGTGGAGATCGGTGAAGAGCAGCATCAGGACGGCGGCAGTTCTGACAGTTCTTGTTCGGCCGAGGTCGA
>CALEMO010000394.1 GCA_937910825.1 uncultured Solirubrobacterales bacterium
GGTCAAGCTTCAAAAAGGCTGAGCTTCAGCCGGCTGTGGCCGACTTCTCGTAGGCGCGATCGCGCCGGCGCTGGTAGGGGTCGAATCGCAGCAGGACCCAGACGGCCGGCGCCCAGGGGCCGATCAGGAAAACGAGAGGAACCGTCGCGACGAAGACGGCGGTCGTAAACCAGGATGATTTCAGGCTGAGCCGGTTGTCCCAGTCGTATTCCTCTTTGCCTATCCCGGCACCGATGACATGCCGCTGCATCAGGGCGACCGAAAGCGAAACACAGACCAAGTTGACGATGTAGATCACGACCGAGACCGGCGCTACGTCGCCGTACTCACCGAGCAACTGGCTGGAAAACGGAATCAGCACGACGAAGAACAGGTAGAGCAGAGTGAGCAGCATCAGACCGCGGTCGTATTCCTTCACCTTTCGCATCGAGCGATGGCTGCCGACCCAGTACATGCCGATGACCAGGAAGCTGACCGCGAATGCTGCGAAGTCGGTTCCTTCTGCCTTGAGCGCGCTCCACAGTGAAGAATCACCGGTGGCACCGGTCGGTACATCGATCTGAAGCACAAGCAGGGTGATTGCGATCGCGAACACCCCGTCGGTGAAAGCGAAAATCCGCGAAAGGTCGGTGCCACGCTCCAGCTTCGGCAGCGCCTCCTGTTTGTCCGGCCCTTCGCCCGGTTCGTTACTCACCCCATAATCCTTCCAGCTGCCCCGGACGAACCACCCGATTGCCGAGCACCTAGAATGCCCGAAGCGCCGACGTAGCTCAGTTGGTAGAGCACTTCACTCGTAATGAAGGGGTCAGCGGTTCGATTCCGCTCGTCGGCTTTGGGTTTGCGCTTGCGGCCGACCACCGGCTGCGGCGATCAGCTCAACCCAAGTGGCGCAAAGAGGCTTTACCTCTGGTCACGTTAAACTCCGCATTGGAAAGACAAGTTCCGTCAGCCGTCGACCGTCAAACTACGGCGGCTGGGGCGCCAGCCTAAGGAAAACGAAAGGTTCTAGCTGTGAAGTCGGATTCTGCAGGACGGCCTGTACTTACTGCGATTCTCCCCCTGTTGCTGCTAGCCGCCGCGCTGTTCGCAGTGCCGGCTTCGGCAAAGCCGGTCCGGACCGCAGCTAACCCGAGCTATTCGTCTTTGATGCAGGACGTCCTGATCAACGCTGACTACTGGGACAAGAAGCCGAAGATGCTCGCCGCCGGGCTCGGATTCACGAACATCCTTGGCGTCACCAACGCCGACTCCACTGACCTCTCCGTTGCTCAAGCCGCAGTCCAGGCAGTCTCGGGCGCGTGGAACGTGGGCCTGACCTGCGCGTCGACGTCAACACCGCCTCGGCGCGCGTACACATCGGCGGCTCCCCCTTCTCAAATCTTCGCCGGCTACGGCGCATCGGTGACGACCGGTTCCGGGCTGCCGGTTGAGTTCTCGTGGCCGGTCTTGCCGAGCACAGTCAACACGACAGACTTCCAGGTGACGCTGAGCGACGGATCGGTCGTTACCCCCGAAGGCGTGTCGATCGTCCCAAACCTTGAGTACAACGAGCGCTCGACGGTCGTGCTAGTCGGCGCCTTCGGCACCCCGTTCCCGTCCAACCAAGGCGGGGTATATGTGACCAAGGTTCAAGTCGTCAGCGACGCGACGCCAATGAAGCTCATTGGCCCGCACTCGAATTCACGCCCATCGCCTCAAGGAATTGCCGGCAGAGCGCGCCTCCAGCAACGCGCGCTGCGGAACCGCGCGCTGCGGAAGGTCAGCGCAGTCGGCATGAGCGCAACAAAGACGACCTCCCCGTACGACCTGCCTTCGAGCGACCCAACCGACTGGACGGGTCCGAAGCTCATCGGCGGCAAGATCTCGAAAATGTCAACTGCGGGTGAGATGGCCCCGAAGTTGTTCGGTGGCAACCTGAAAAATGACGGTGTTGATCTTTACGGGAAGGCGGCGAAGTTCCGCGTCCGCGTGCTGACAACCGGCGGATTCTCACCGGACGGCATCCGCGGGATCTACCCAACCGACTATCGGAACTTCTTCCGGCTCGTGGCCCGCTCAAAGAGCGGCAAGGTAGTG
>CALEMO010000395.1 GCA_937910825.1 uncultured Solirubrobacterales bacterium
CGGCGGCGACAGGATCGTGGCCGGTGCCTATTCGAAGCTCTTTGACGCAGTGCTGGGGGACATCACGCTGAAAACCAGTTCAGTGGTGACGGCGGTCGAACTTGATCGAAGCGGCGCCATCGTCGAACTCGAAGACGGTGAGAGACTGCGCTGCGACGCGGTGGTCCTGACGGTTCCGATCGGGGTGCTGAAAGGCGGTTCGATCGATTTCAGGCCGGGTTTGCCGAATGTAAACAGAGTGGCGATCGAACGACTTGGGGCGGGCGTCATGGACAAGCTTTGGCTGTCTTTCGACGAAGCCTTCTGGCCCGCCGATGCCGAGCTCTTCCAGTGGATCGATCCCGGCCGGCCGGGCCTCTGGGCCGAATGGGTGAATGGCAACCACTATCTCGACAAGCCTTTGCTGCTCGGCTTCAACGCCGGATCAATCGCCAGAGACTTCGGTCGCAAGAGCGACCAGCAGGTGCTCGAGAGCGCAATGGTGACGCTGGAAGCAATGTTCGCCTGAGGCGCGGCGAGCTTTCAGCGCCGGATCACGGCATCGGGAAAGAAAGCAGCCAGCGCGAACCAGAACTGATCGCCCGACGCGATTTGCACAAGTCGCTTGCCGGAAAGCGCCCCTTCGAACGCCTGGCCCGACATATTCCACAGCGAACCGGTCTGTGTATGGCTGAAGACACCGGCCCCGACCGAGTCAAAAGAGAGGGTCTTGGCCGTCCAGCCTTCGCTCGAAAACAGCAGCGCTGCCGGCTGGGTCACTTTCGAAAATCCGGGCCTCGTCGAGGGAGGAGGCGACATCAGGGTCGTAGAAGACCACCACCGGTTTGCCATCTATCCGGTCTTCAACCACGGCCCCTTCTGTGAGGCGACTGAACGGGTAGACCACGGCGCTGCCGCCGCTCGTCTGCACCGCGGTGACCCTTTCTTTGGGAGGAAGACGGTCGTCGGCCTTTTCATCCAGCAGGAACGGCTGCGAGTCAGGCTGGTCGTAGTCCACGTACGGATTGCCGCCGGGAAAGGATCTGCGAGGGGATGACCTCAATGCTGCTGCCATCAGGTTTCAGTCTGGCGGTCGTACATGACCAGGTCCGACTTGCGCAGGTTCCCTGTGGTGCCAAAGTCCAGAACCTGTCCGTCCACTGTCCGGTCGTATGCGACTGTGGAATTGCACAAGGGGCAGAAAGTCATGGCCACAGGTTTGCCGTCGATCTCGTCGTTGACGATCTCGTGCCAGGTGAGGATCTGTATCGGGTAAGCCTTCGTTTCGCCGCCAGATTCAAGGACAGCAAACTGTTCGTCGGGGGAGAGGGAGCGGTCGGCCTGCTCGACGGTCTGGAATCGGGGTTCGTCAATCGCCGGGATACCGTCTTTGCCGGGGCCGCCGGAGCTGATCTCGTCAAGGTCGATTGCCGAGGAAGAGAAGTCGGTGTCCCAGCTCGAAGTATCCAAAGGTGCCTCGGCGGCCCCGGAACCGGTATCGCCGGCATTCGAACCCGAGTCAGCACAGCCAGACAACAGCGCGACCGTCGCGGTGAAAATGGCCAGTCCAAAGAGAATGCCCGGCCAGCCTTTGCTTAGCCCGGGGTGCTTCATCACTTCAAGCACTAGGGAAGTCGATACCTCGGCCTGCCGGGACTAATCTGCTTCGGCTTCCTCAATCGCCCGGTCAACCTCGGGGTGGATCGCTTCGCTGTGCTCGTCGATCGGCGGCTCAAAGGGTTCCGGCTTCTGGTGCGTGCTTGCCGACTTTCGTGCCTTGTTCAGCTCATAGACCACCGGCATGACCGATAGGGCGACCACGCCGAGCAGGATGAACTCGATGTACTGCTCCACGAAGGCGATCTGTCCGAGGAAGTAGCCGAGGGTTGTGACCCCGACGCCCCAGAGGATCCCGCCAACGATGTCGAAGGCGAGGAACGTTTTGTAGTCCATCTTCGAGGTGCCGGCCATGACTGGCACGAAGGCCCGCACGATCGGTACGAAGCGGGCGAGGATGATCGCCCGGGCGCCGTGCTTCTCGAAGAAGGCAGAAGTCTGGTCCACGAACTCGCGTTTGAAGAAGCGGCTGTCAGGGCGATTGAAGAGCGGCGGACCGAAGTGACGGCCGATCCAGTAACCGCACTGGTCGCCGGCGATTGCGGCGATCGGAATCAGGATCACCAGGACCCAGATGCTGGGCAGCAGATCAGTTGTCGCGGAAAGCAGCCCCGCCGTGAAAAGCAGCGAGTCCCCAGGCAGGAAAAAACCGACCATCAGGCCGGATTCCATGAATACGATCGCCAGCAGGCCAAAGAGCGAGAACTTCTCGATCAGAGATTGCGGGTCGAGCCAGTCCGGCCCGAGGGCCATCGGCAAGCTCTGCGAGAGCTGTGAAAGGAATTCCATCGACGCGGGACGGTACAGGAGCCCTACGCCGCCGGTGCTGCCACGGGACGGGCCGGACGGTCTATCATGCGCCGTGAAGTCGGTCACACCCCACCTAGCGGGGTCAGGGAATCCGGTCAGAACCCGGAACTGGCGCGCAGCGGTAGGGACGAAATGAGGGGCACAGAGCCACTGAGCTGATGCTTGGGAAGGCTGCCTTTTCTCACCGTCCGAGTCCGAAGACCTGCCGACTTTACGCACAGCTTTCTGCTGGGCGTACCGAAAACAGCGGCTACGCGATCAAGCCGCCGGAAAAAGGAATAAAATGTCCAGTAGATTCATTCAGTTTCCCCTGAAGCTTGCTTCGGCGGCACTCGTAATCTCTGTGCTGTTTGCCGGGGCCGCAACCGCCGCACAGAAGGTGCCTGCCACCGTGCGGGTAGTCACTTCGGCCGGCAAGATCCTGGTCGACAAGAAGATCAGGACCGGCACTGAGTCGGTTCGCACGAGCAAGTCGGCTGAATGCTTCGGGCCTGGCTCAAGCAACGGTTCGACCAAAATCGCCGGCCCGACCGCTCTTGGGATCCTTAATCAGGCATCGGGTTTCGTACCGGCGCTGAGGCCCCTGTCCGTCACCAATGCCTCGGAGTTTGGCCTAGGCGTCTGCGGGATAGGGGGCTTCGTGAGCAAGCCTTCCGGTTTCTGGCTGCTCAAGCACAACCACGCGGACTCAAGCCTCGGTGGAGAAGCTACGGTGCTTGAAAAGAATGATGTGACCCTCTGGTATCTGGTCGACGATTTCAACCAGCCGACCCCCGATGAGTTGTTTCTGCAGGCACCGAACAAGGTCCGCAAGGGCAAGAACGCCCGGGTGCGGGTATTGGCCCATGACTCCAAGGGCCGGCGCAACCCCGTTGCGTCAGCAAAGCTCTCCGGTTTCGGGGCTCGGACCGATTCCGCGGGATTTGCGCACATAAAAATCAGCAGGAAAACCCGGATCGTCGCCCGTTTCGATGGCAAGATACCGTCGAATCGGGTTCAGATCGGGATCAGGAAGTAAG
>CALEMO010000396.1 GCA_937910825.1 uncultured Solirubrobacterales bacterium
ACTGGGCGAAAGGCATCGCGCCCGAGTCGTACCAGGTGTCGATCACCGAGACGACCCTCTTCATTTCACCTTCGCCGCACTTCTTGCAGGTCCAGGTGACTTCGTCGATGTATGGCCGGTGGAGGTCGTCGGGTACGTCGCCGGCCAGATCCCTGAGCTCCTGCACGGAGCCCGCGCAGAAGGTCTCCTCGCAACCTTCGGCGTCGCATTCCCAGATCGGCAGCGGTGTGCCCCAGTAGCGGTCCCGGGACAGCGCCCAGTCGACGTTGTTCTCCAGCCATTTGCCGAAGCGGCCGTCACGGATGTGGCCGGGATGCCAGCCGATCTCGCTGTTGCCGGCCAGCATCTCGTCGCGCGCTTCCGAAGTGCGCAGGTACCAGCTCGACTTCGCGTAGTAGAGCAACGGTGTCGAACAGCGCCAGCAATGCGGATACGAGTGCTCGTAGTCGTTGACCCTGAAAAGCCGGCCGTTCTCTTCGAGCAGCGCGACCAGCCGGGTCGTAACCTCCGGGTCCTTGACGAATTCACCTTCGAAGCCGCTGACTCGCGAGTCGAAGTTGCCATCGAGCCCCACCGGGTTGAAGAGCGAGTTCATATTGTCGCCCGGCTTGAAAAGGCCTTCGGCCACGGAAACCCGGTAGTCGTCCTCTCCGAAGGCAGGGGCGATGTGAACGAGGCCGGTGCCGTCGTCGGTGGTCACGAAGTCGCCTTCGATCACCCTGAATACGCCGGAGTTCTCGTCCATTCCGGGGAAAGGTGCTTCGTAGCTTCGGCCGAGCAGGTTTTTTGCTGCGATCTCTTCGGCGATCGCCGTGCCTTCGCCGAGCACCTTCTCGACCAGGGCCTTCGCGAGGATCAGCGTTTCGCCGTCGAGTTCAACCCGGGCGTAGGTTGTCTCGGGGTTGACCGCGACCGCGTAGTTGCCGGGTAGGGTCCAGGGGGTTGTCGTCCAGACCAGCATCGACTCTCCGGTCGGCATTCCGTCGTCGCCGAGCAGCCGGAAACGCACATAGACCGACGGGTCGGTCACGTCCTTGTAGCCGAGCGCTACTTCGTGAGAAGAAAGGGTCGTGCCGCAGCGCGGGCAGTAAGGGGATACCCGGTGACCTTCGTAGAGGCGGTCACTCTTGTAGAGCTCTTTCAGCGACCACCAGACCGATTCGATGTAATCGTTGTCCAGCGTCACGAATGGGTCGTCGAGGTCGATCCAGAAGCCGATCCTTTCGGTCAGCCGGTTCCATTCTTCGACGTAGGTGAAGACCGATTCGCGGCAGCGACGGTTGAACTTTTCGATCCCGTACTCCTCGATCTCCTGCTTCGAAGAGATGCCGAGCTGCTTCTCGACTTCAAGCTCCACCGGCAGGCCGTGGCAATCCCAGCCGGCCTTGCGCGGCACCCGGTAACCACTCATCGAGCGGTAGCGCGGGTAGATGTCCTTGAAGACCCGGGAGAGCACATGGTGCGAGCCGGGGCGCCCGTTGGCGGTCGGGGGTCCTTCGTAGAAGCTCCATACGGGCTGCTCGGCCCGCTGTTCCATCGACCTTTCGAAGACCTTCTCCGACTTCCAGCGCGCGCCGACGCGCTCCTCCATTTCGGGGAAGGACTGCCGGGGATCGACTTCGCGGAAAGGAGTCACAGAGGGCCGATCCTATCGGGAGGCCGCCGGCACCCGAACCCGGAAGCACGTAACCTCCGCACATGTCTCGGTATGACCTGTCCGGCAAGGTGCTGTTGATCACGGGTGCCGCCCGTGGCATCGGTTTCGAGACGGCACGAATCGCTCACAGCCGTGGTGCATCGCTGACGATCGTCGACCTGGATGAAGCGCAGGCGAAAGCGGCTGCTGGAAAGCTTGGAGATCGCGCGATCGGCATCGGTGCGAACGCAGTCGACGCAGACCAAATGGACGCTGCGGTCGCTACCACCGTTGAGCAACTCGGCCGCCTGGACGTGGTCGTCGCCAACGCCGGAGTGACTCCACCGAAGACGACGACCCGCGCGATCGCTCCAGAAGACTGGAAGCGTGTTGTAGA
>CALEMO010000397.1 GCA_937910825.1 uncultured Solirubrobacterales bacterium
CCTCTTGCCTCAGCGACCGGCGAGCCGTCGGACAAGAACGTCGAGCCGGGCAAAGCGAGCAGGCAGATTAAGGCCACAGCTGCGCCGAGCCGACCCAGGAAGGCCGGTATGCCGAAGTACCCATCGGCCCACTATCGCAGCAACCGTGGTCGTGCTTGCGTTTCGGAAGTCGCCGATGCGGATGGTTAACTCTACGTATCGAAGCGGTAGCGGAGAACTGGTCTGACCTTTACGTCGCCGCGGCCGGCGCGTCGGCGGCACTCGCCGGACTGCTGATCCAGTCGCTGGTCTGGACCCTCACAGTGGCGTTTCTGATCCGGCTGAGCCTGCCCGACGGCCCGATGCCGGCCTACCGCTACATCTCGCGGCTGCTTCTACCGCTCTTCGGCACCATCCCTACAAGGTCGGGGCCGTAATTCTGCTCACCGGCGGTGCGAACGGTCTGGACTGGGTCGTCGCGGGAATGATCGGCGCGATCCTCGCGGCGGTATTGAACGCTTGGATCCTTCTGGTTGAAATTCACCGATGAGCCAGGCGGCGGCGGTAAAGGTTCGGACACCGGCTTTTCTGGAGACCCTGATCCACCGTTTCGATCCCGAAGTCATGGACCTGAGCGGCGAGAAGGCCCGGATCAGGCTCGTCGTGGAAGATCAGTGGATCTGGGACCTGCTGGTTCGGGACGGCCAGGTGCTTGCAAGCCCATGGGAGGGGACTCCCTGGGACGCGGAGCTGATCGCTGATGGGGCCACCTGGCAGGAGATTACCGAAGATCCACGGGTCGGACTCGAGGCATTCCAGACGAACCGGCTGGTGATCCGGCGCAACATGCATGTGGGTATCGGCTTCCTTGCGGCCACCAGCGGAATCGCCGAGACCGAGCGCCTTGGCTTCACGACCGTGCAGACCCCTGTCGGTGGCATATCGACCGCTTCGATGGGGGAGGGCGAGGCTGTCATCTGCCTCCACGGACTCGGTGCGACCAAAGCCTCTTTCATGCCGACGCTTGCCGCTCTTTCGGGCGAACGCCGAGTGATCGGCATGGACTTTCCCGGGTTCGGCGACTCCGTCAAGCCGCTCGGTGCGCCCTATGACGCAGAATGGTTCGCGGAGTCGGTAGTCGGGATGATGGACGCGCTGGACATCGAATCGGCCCATCTGATCGGAAACAGTATGGGGGGAAGGGTCGCGATCGAGACCGGGCTGCTCTATCCTGAAAGAGTGCGCGGCATGACTCTGCTGGCCCCGGCACTTGCCTGGCTCAGAGACCGCCGTTACCGCTGGCTGCTGCAGCGTCCCCTGCCGCTATTGGGCCTCTTCCAGCCGGCGCCCAGGGTTATTGCCGAGCCGATCGTAAGGGGTCTCGTACCGGGTGGAAAAGACGGCTGGACCGCCGCCGGTGTCGACGAATTCCTACGTTCCTTTCTCACGCCAAGGGGGCGGGTCGCCTTTTATGAGTCAGCGAGGAACATCTACCTGGATGAGCCTCACGGGGAGCAGGGTCTCTGGGCCCGCCTGCGAGGTCTCAAACCACCTGCTCTCTTCGTCTGGGGCCGGCAGGACACCCTGGTGCCGGTCGGGTTCAAGAAACATGTGGAGCAGGCCCTGCCTTCTGCCCGGCACTTGGTGCTCCAATGCG
>CALEMO010000398.1 GCA_937910825.1 uncultured Solirubrobacterales bacterium
CCTGTTGCCCTGGTACTCAGCCATCGACAACGCCGGACTGGCGCTGCGCAACAAGGGTGCCTCACGCAGCGAAGCGAGGGATCAGGCCGGCCAGCTGTTCCAGCAGTTCGGGCTGGCGGGGTTCGAAAAGTCCAGCCCGGCGGAGTTGTCCGGCGGCATGAGGCAACGGGTTGCTTTCCTGCGGACCCTGCTCTCAGGCAAGCCGGTACTGCTGCTGGATGAGCCATTCGCCGCCCTGGACGCGATCACCCGGGCGGACCTGCAGGAATGGCTGGTGCCGCTGCTATCGACCGAAAACCGGACCGCGATCATGGTTACCCATGACGTGGAGGAGGCGCTTTATATCGGCGACCGGGTCGCTGTGATGAGCGCGCGTCCCGGCCGGATAATCGAGGTCGTAGATTCGCCTCACCAGACCGCCAAGGGCCGGAGTGAGACGGTGACTGCGGCGGAATTCACTGGGCTGAGGGAAGAGATCCTTGCTCTGCTGATCCGCGAGTCCCGGGCTGCCGAGGCCCACCCATGACACGGTTTCGACACTGGGCCCCACCGCTGATCCTGATCCTGATGCTCTTCGCCATCTGGCAGCTCGCCGCGTCTTCCGGATTCATGGCGGGCACCCTGGACCTCGAAGACTTCCTCGTCCCGTCACCGGCCCAGATCTTCGAAGTTCTCTGGCAGGATCGGGACCTGCTGGCCGAAAATGGGAGGGTCACCCTGGTGGAGATCGTCGCCGGATTCGCGGTGGCCCTGGTAACCGGCCTGCTGGCGGCCTCCCTGCTTCACCTCTCCCCTCTGCTGCGCCGGACCAGCTACCCGGTGATCGTCGCCTCCCAGACGATCCCGATCATCGTGATCGCCCCGATTCTGGTCGTCTGGTTCGGCTACGGCATCGGACCGAAGCTGGCGATTATCAGTTTGATCTGTTTCTTTCCAATCGCCGTGAACACCTTGGACGGCCTGCGCTCGGTCGACGCCGACTCGGTCAGGATGATGCGCACGCTTGAGGCTTCGAGGTGGCAGATATTCCGCCGGGTCGAAGTCCCGACCGCTCTTCCGTTTGCTTTCAGCGGCGCGAAGATCGCGGTCGCGGTGGCCGTGATCGGCGCGATCTTCGGAGAGTGGGCCGGATCGGAGAAAGGCCTCGGCCATCTCATGCTCCAAGACAACGCTCAATTGATGACCGACCGGCTCTTCGCTTCGGTATTCATACTCTCCGCGATCGCGATCCTGCTTTTCTGGCTGATCGGACTGGTCGAACGGCGGATCGTTCGATGGCGATAACCTGAAACCTCGCTCACCCCGACCGGAGACCACTTGAAGAAGCTGACCATTCTCGCTGTCGCTGTGCTGGCCCTGCTCACCGTTACCGCCTGTGGCACGAAGTCCGAAGACATCGACCCCCAGACGGAACCGTTCAGCGTGGCTCTCGACTGGTACCCGAATCCCGACCATGCGGGGCTGCTGACCGCCAAGGACGCCGGATTCTTCGCCGATGCGGGTCTCGACGTATCACTGGACGCCCCGACCGATCCAGCCCTGCCGATCAAGCTGGTGGCAGCCGGAAAGACCGACCTCGCGATCTCCTACGAGCCCGAAGTACTGCTTGCCAGGGAGCAGGGCCTCGACGTAGTGGCCGTCGGCTCGATCATCGGGCAGCCGCTCACCTCGATGATGTGGCTCGAAAAGTCAAAGATCAAGCGGGTCGCGGACCTCAAAGGCAAGACCATCTCCACTGCCGGGATTCCTTACCAGAACGCTTATCTGAAGACGATCCTTGAAAGGGCCGGCCTCAGTGAGAGTCAGGTGAGCGTGGTCGGAGTAGGCCAGGGCCTGCTGCCATCGATCGTCAGCGGCCGCGCCCAGGCCACGCTCGGACCGCTCTGGAACATCGAAGGCGTCGACCTCAAGCTGTCCGGCCAGAAGCCGGTGATAAACCCGGTGAACAAGCTGGGCGTTCCCACCTACGACGAGCTGGTGGTGGTCGCCAACGGCAGCCAGCTCGAGCAAGATCCCGATTCGGTTCGCCTCTTTATGAGCGCCCTTTCAAGGGGCACAGCCAAGGCCGTGGCTGAACCGAATCTGACCACCCAGACGATCCTCGATGCAAACGATGCCCTCGATCCGAAAACGACCGCCGCCCAGGTCAGGGTGACCCTGCCGTTGCTCGATAAGCAGGGCGCGGCCCATCCATTCGGCTACATGAATCCGTCAACCTGGCAGATGTTCATCAACTGGATGGTCGAAAACAACGTGCTTTCGAACCAGCAGCGGGCGGTCGACGCGCTGAGCAACGAATTCCTGCCGGGAACCGAGCTCGGCGACGTCTGAGGACGGCTTCAGGCAGCCCGCGGAAAGCGCTGCGCGCGGCTCCTGATGCGCACGGTATTGCCGGATCCGTGGAGGGTCTTGCCCCTGGCGGCCAGCAGGTATTCACCCGCAAGGCCTCGCCACGGTGCGTATTTCTGGTAGAAAGCCTCGACTTCATCGACTTCGGCCAGCCGCCCAAGCCTCTCTATGTAGCCGACCAGCTTCATCTGGGACAGGTCTCCGGCCAGCAGGGCGTCCGGATCACCGCGTCCGCGCAACCCCAGGCAGGCCACGGTCCACGGTCCGATTTCGGGAATCACCAGCAGGCGGCGGTCGGTGTGTGCATCATCGGGAAACACCCGGCCTGAAGCAACTTCACGGGCAACCCTGATCATCGCGATCGAACGCCTGGCACTGAGGCCGCAGCCCTCGAGTTCCGCCGGCGCTGCACCCGCCACGGCTTCAGGTGAAGGGACCGTGGCCAATGAGTTGACGCCCGCATTCCAGGTCGCCCGACTGGTTCCGTCGCTGAGGGAAAGCCCCCACTTGCGGATCATGCGCCGCTGGATGCCGGCGGCACGTTTGTATTCGATCAATTGCTCGGTGATTGCCCAGAGCAGCGCCTCCCACGGCTGCGGGCGGCGCGACGGACGCCCCGGCGTCGGAACCGTCAATGCCGGACCGAGCAGGGGATCTTTCTCGAACTGGTCGCGGATCGGACGCAGGTCGAGGTCGATGCCGACCGAGAAGCGCACCTGATCGACCGCCTTTGCAAGATCGGCCTCGCCGGCGTCGCGCAGCTCTTCGCAGCCTGGCCCGGTTACTGATTCCGGCATCACGGCCGACGCGGAGAATCGGTAGATCCCTGCCGGAAGGCGGCAGATCCGGGCGATTACCGGGGCACCGTCAACGATCAGTAGACGTTCGAAACCCCTGGTCGTAGCCCGGAACAGTCGATCGCCTCCGGTAAGCCGGGTCAGCTGGAAGGGAGACCGGGGTCTGACTTCGACCTCGATCGCGTTCATCAACGAACTTTCAGCGCCCTAGAACGTGGACGTCGACTAGAAATGACCGGCTGGCGACCACGTTGGTCGCCGCCTTGCCGCGCTTGGGCAGGCGCCGCCTGCGCCTTTTCGACGGCCCGCCACCGCTGACTGCCCGGACCGCTGCCACGGTCGCCGCTCCGGCCAGTGCTCCACCCGCGACGGCGATCGCCGCGGTCGTAACTTCGCTCCTCAACGCCGGCAGGAAGTCCCTGGGTTCTTCGTATTGCCGGGGCAGGGCACGTACTTCATCCGCCTGACTCTCGGCCACATCTTCTTCGGAGACCAATTCAGCGTCTAGTTCTACATCGGACACAGCACGAACCCTACCGTTGCCTCAGGTCGGAAACCGGGGCACACCTCAACCGGACGCCTACAGGGTCTTCTCGTAGATCCGGAACTTCTTGTTCACCACTCCACCCATGCCTTCGAGAGCGCGGTTCATCGGTTCGTTGGTCTCGAGGATCCAGCCGGCCTCGCCGGTCATCACGCCGTCGGGACTGCAGGTCTGCATGTGGCGCACGTACAGGGCCGCAGCGACTCCCGTATGTTGAAAATCTTTCTTCACTCCGAGCGCGAGTATGCGCACGACGTCGATATTCCGGCGTTCCTTCAGGTAGTGAAACCAACCGGCCGGCAGGACCCTGCCCTTCATCTTCGCGAGCACCTGGTTGATGTCCGGCAGGGTCAGTGCCGCACCAACCACCTGGCCATCGGCTGTCTCCGCGATCATCCCCCAGTCCTCGTCAATCACCATCTTCAGGGCCTGTGCGTGAAACTTGACTTCCTCGGACGTGATCGGCACAAAGCCCCAGTTGTCGCCCCAGGCTTCGTTGTAAACCTCGTGGAATTTCGCCATCTCCGTCGGCAGATCCTTTCTGCGCATGCCACGGATCGTGATCTCGTGTTCGTCGAGGCTCTTTTGCGCGGCTTCGTGAATCGCCGGATGGAATTCGAGGCCCTTCTTCAGCTTGCCCATCTCCAGGTGCCACATCAACAGGTCCATCGCCTTGGTGAAACCGTTGCCTTCGACCAGAGTCTGGAAATACGGCTGGTGGCAGTTCTCGAGGATCACCGGCTTGATCTCAAAGCCGTCAATCTGGATCCCGATCTCGTCATTGGTGGTGAAATCCATCGGCCCGTAAACCTTCTCCCGCCCCTGGCCGGCCAGCCACTCGCAGCCGGTGTCGAGCAGGGCAGACGCCACTTCCGGGTCATTGACCGTCTCGAAGAACCCGAATTGCCCGTCGTTGCCACCGCGATATTCGTCCCATCGCTGGTCTATCTGGGCGCTGATCCGCCCGACCGGCTCTCCGTCGCGCTCGGCGATCCAGAGCTCAACCTCGGCGTGCTCGAAGTAGGGGTTCTTTGAGCGATTGAGGAAGTTCATCCGGTCGATGATCAGCGGTGGTACCCACTCCGGATGGTCACGGTGCACGGAGAACGGCACCTTGACGAACTTCTTCAGGTCCCGCCTGCTTTCAACCTTGCGTACTGCCAGACTCGACATTCGAGCAAACTAGCAGCGCCCGGCTGCAGAACCTAGGACGCTACTTCGGCGACTTTGAGAAAGTCCCTGATCAACGCCGCGAGGTCCTCTGGATTGTCTTCCATCGAGAACGTATAGGCATCGTCGATGAACTCCAGGCGGCATTTCGGCAAATCCTGTGCCAGCGACCTCGCGTCATCCGCCGGGAAAAGCCGATCATCCCCTGACCAGGCGATCAGCGCCGGCCGGTCGAAATTGCCGAGCAGGTCCGCCGCTTCATTTGTGACCTGCCGGTCCACCCCACGGATGAAGCTGCGTGTATCCCTCCTTACCCCAGCACTTTTCATGACCGGGCCCAGGTAGGAATTCTCCGCTCTGGGATCAATCGGGCTCTTGCTCAGCCAGCCGAAAGCGATCGGGGTGCGGCGCAAGGGCTTTATGCGAAGCGACTGGGCCAGAGCCCAGACGCCGCCGGGCAGGCCGCCCAGCTTGATGTAGGAAAAGGGCTTCGGTGGAAAATTGTCCCGGTAGTCACAGGAAGTCAGGACCAGCGCGCCGACGCGCTCTGGCCGTGTGGTCACCAGAACCTGCGAAATGGCACCTC
>CALEMO010000399.1 GCA_937910825.1 uncultured Solirubrobacterales bacterium
CAGGATCTGGGCGACCTCGGGGCGTGAGAATTCGGGCGGCGGCATTTCGCCGTTGCCCAGCATCTCCCGCACCTTGGTGCCGGAAAGGAACAGGTGGGATTCGGCGTCATGAGGACAGGTCTTGCCGGAAGCAAGTCCTTCGCACTCGTGGCACCAGAAAGTGTGTTCGAACATCAGTGGCTCGATGCCGAGCTCAGTGGTATCGATGTCGTTGAAGATTTCCTGCGCGTCGTAGGTGCCGTAGTAGTCACCCGCGCCGGCGTGGTCACGCCCGACGATGAAGTGGGTGGCACCGTAATTGCGGCGTACGATCGCGTGGAGAACGGCTTCGCGCGGGCCGGCGTAGTGCATCTTGGCCGGCTTGACGCCGAGCACGACCCGGTCGCTCGGGTAGTAGTCCTCCATCAGGACTTCGTAGCAGCGCATGCGAACGTCGGCCGGGATGTCGCCGGCCTTGGTCTTGCCGATCAGCGGGTGGATGAAGAGCCCGTCACAGGTTTCGAGCGCGGCCTTGGTCAAGTATTCGTGCGCCCTGTGGATCGGGTTACGGGTCTGGAAGGCGACGATCTTCTTCCAGCCGCGGTCCGCGAACTCCTGCTTCGATTCGGCCGGCGTCAGGTAACGGCGCATGAAGGCTTCTTCGTGGTCCGGCAGCGCGTCGACCTTGATCGCGCCTGCGATGCAGCGGCTGCCTTCTTCGGCGATCGCGGCGACACCGGGATGCTCCCGGTCTTCGGTCCGGTAGACCTCACGGGCTTCCTGGTCGATGTCGCGCTCGAAGATCTCTTCGACTGTGATCGAGCCGAGGTGCTTGCCTTCGTCGGAAGAGAGGGTGATCAAGTCGCCGACCGCGCACTCCAGGTCGCATGCGAGGGTGATCGGGATCGGCCAGTAGGCACCGTCTGCGGTGCGCATATTCGTGCAGACGTTGCTCCAGTCTGCGGATCCCTGGAAGCCGGTCAGCGGGGCGAAGCCGCCATTGCCGATCATTTCGAAGTCAGCGGTTTGCCGCTCCGAGAGTTGCAAGGTCAATTCAGTCATTTTCACGCTCGTCTGTTGTAAGTGTTTGACAGGAGGAGTTCAAAAGCTCGGCTCAGCCGGTGCCAGAATCAGAAACGGCTCTGCGAAGCGGGTCTAGCTGCGGATATCTAATTGATCCCGCATTCGGTCTTGCCGGAACCGGACCAGCGCCCGTCACGGGCTGACTGTCCCGGCGCGACCGGCCGGGTGCAGTGGGTGCATCCGATTGACGGATAACCCTGGTCATGAAGTGGGTTGTAAGGGACGTTTTGCTCATTCAGGTGGTTCCACACATCACGCTCGGTCCAGTCGGCCAGGGGGTTGACCTTCCAGAGGCTGAAGCGCTTGTCCCAGGCGAACTTGGCTGTGTTCGCCCGGCTGGCGGAGTCTTCCCGGCGTACACCGGCGACCCAGCAGTCTACGGAAGAAAGCGCTCTTCGCATCGGCTCGACCTTGCGCAGACCACAGCAGGCGTCGGGATCACGCGTCCAGAGCCTGTCGCCGTGGGTCTCGGCCTGTTGCTCGAGCGTGATGTTGTGCCAGCGCTCGAACTCGATGTTGAAATGCTCGGCCAGCCGGTCCCGGGTCTCGTAAGTCTCCGGAAAAAGCACGTCCGTATCCAGGTAGAAGAAGCGGGCGTCAGGGTTGATCGCCGTCGCCAGCTGCATCACGACTGAACTGGTCTTCTGGAACGAGCAAGCGATGTACATGTCCTGCCCGAACTGGTCAAAAGCCCACTCGAGCACCTCGCTCGCCGAACGTTGTTCGAGCTCAGCCGCAACCGCCTCGGCGTCGAAACGCTCGGGGTCGGTCAGTCTGGGGGGATTTATCGAGGTTGTGGCAGGTTCCATTTGAGGGGGGAGAGTCAGACCGCGCACTCGCCTTCGCCGCGCTCGACCTTGTAGGGGTCGGAGCGGTTCCAGTCGATGAACTCCTGCATTGTGTCGAGATTGAAGTCGACCGGCATGGTCAGGTCCTTGACCTCTTCCTCCATCCGGGCAGTTCCGACGCGTTCGACGAAGGCATTGAAGACCTCGTCCTGTTCACGGTCGGACTCGTAAAGCTTGATCCAGCGCTCGACCGCATCGGGCACCCGGCGGGCCGGCAAGCGTGACTTCAGACGGGCGCCGTAAATCGTTTCGCCGTTCGTGTACTTGCCGGCGAGGTGCGGAATGTAGGCGGGTATCGTACGGCCACCAACCTTCAGTGACGCGCCGTAGAAGCCGATGTTCGCGATGTGGTGCTGGCTGCAGCCGTTGGGGCAGCCGCTCATCTTGATGTGGATCTCACGAGTCAGGGGGTCGGTGATATTCATGCTCTCGACCTTGTCCTGGATCGCCTTGTTCAGGCCCATCGAACTGGTGATGCCCATCTTGCAGCTGTCGGTTCCGGGGCAGCTGACCACGTCAGTGATCCGGCGGGGGCCGACGTCATCGAGATCGAGATCAGTGAGCCGCTTCCAGACGTCGTAAAGAGCCTCTTCGCGAACCCAGCGCAGCACGATGTTCTGCTGAACGGTCATCCGGGCGAAGCCACCTGTGTAGTCGCGCATGATCTGCCCGAGACCCCGGAACTGCTCCGGGGTGAGGTCGCCGCGAACCACTTTGACCTCCACAGTGTGGAAACCATCCTGGCGCTGCTGCTGGACGTTTGCCTCCAGAAAAGTCTCGAACTCGCTGCGGTCACCGTTCGGCGAGCTGGTCGTGGGCCGGGGCTCGGGCAACTGAGCCTCTTCGTTGACGTCGAGCAGAAGATGGTCGATCGTGTAATCGCGATCATTGACCCAATCACCTTTGAGTTCTTCGTCGACCATGCGCCGGACTTCATCTACGCCGACCTTGTCGACCAGTACTTTGATCCGCGCCCGGGCCCGGTTGGGACGCAGCCAGGACTGTCGGTCGTAGACCCGAAGGATCGCTTCAGAAACCTTTAGGAATTCTCCGCTGTCGGCCTCTACGAAGTCGTAAATGGTCGGCGCGACCCGCGGCATGATCGAAGTGCCACCGCCGACCCGGACTTCAAAGCCTTTTACGCCATCCCTGATCCGGCTGATGAACGCGATGTCATGAATTCCGGTCATCGCCCGATCAGCATCAGAGCCGGTGAACGCGGTCTTGATCTTGCGCGGCATCAGCTGGGTCGTCGGGTGCCGTACGAAATACCTCGTATAGGCACCGGCATAGGTGGTCGGGTCAAAGATCTCGTCGGTGGCCACCCCGGCCCAGGGGTCGCCGGTCACGTTGCGGACCGTATTTCCGCAGCCCTCACGGGAAGAAAGACCGCTCGGAGCAAGGTCGCGCAGCATGTGCACCATCTGGTTGAGCGGTATGTGGTGGATCTGGATGTTCTGCCGGGTCGTGATGTGGCCCTTGCTCAGCGGCGCGTAAACCTCGACTGCGTCAGCGAAGGCGTCCATCTGGTCCGGGGTGACACCACCGAAAGGAAGCTTCACACGAACCATCTGCACGCCTGGCTGGCGTTGTCCATAGACCCCCTGCTTCAGGCGGAAGCCGATGAACTCGTTCTCCGGCGTCTGGCCGTCGAGGAACAGGTCAGCCTCACCTTCGAAGTCTTCAAATTCGTGCTCGAGGATCGGGATCACATGGCCGGGCACGTTGTCGTAGGTCTCGGGATTGTTCAGCGAACCGAGCTTTCCTTTGCCCTTCTGGACCTTGCCGTCTTCTTGCTCGACGCCCTTGTCTCCAGGCTTCGCTTTGGGCTTTACTTTGGGCTTTGCTTTGCTTGGGGCCGTGGTGGGCTCCATAAGGCGATCCTCCTGCTGGCTATCTGTGTTCCAGCTACTTGTACGGGTATCCGACAAGCCTGATGCTAGCAAAACACCAAAACCTGACTGGATTTTGGGTATTTGCTTTGGGCGGCTTGGTTGCCGCCCGCTTTCAGCTTGTGGCTGCGCGAGCTTTCGCTTCGAGTATTGCCGCCGCTTCGCCCGGTTCGGCGATGTACCCGTCTTCCGGCTCGACCGGACGGTCCCCTTCGATCCAGGCGGTGATGCCACCGGAAAGGTTGCTCGCCTGCCAACCTGCGTCGCTGAAGGCCTGAGCGGCCATCGCAGAACGGTCGCCGGTGCGGCAGTAGAAGACGACCGGCGAATCCTTTCGGATCGCGTCCCGCCGCTCGGCTAGCTCTTCGAGCCCTATTCGCTGGGCTCCCGGCAAGCGGGCGGTATCGAATTCATGGGCTGCCCGGACGTCGATCAACTGGGCGCCGGCTGCGATCAGGTCGGCGATTTCAGCCGGCGTGCGTTCGACGGTCGTGCTTTCGGGGGATTCTTTCGAGGCTTCCATGGGGCTGGAAAGCTAGCAAGGCGGCTCCTGGACCGGGTCCCGGGGGAAGCGTCAGGTTACGTCTTCGCCTTCGATCAGGAATGCGACCCTGACATGAGCCCTGTACTCATCGAGGTGCTCGCCTCGAATACCGGTCGAAACAATGTCCACCGCCCGGATGTTTCGCAATGAATCCTGGGCCTGCTTCAGGGCCTGCTGGGCCGCATCGTCGGTCGATACCCGTGAACTGCCGACTAGTTCGATGATCTTGACTACTGCCATGAACTCCTCCTCATTATGATTCCAAGCTTCAAGTTGACTGTCACCCTCACTGCCATTCTTGCGTGTCGGTCAAGCCTTGTCATGCAAGGGGGGTCGCAGCTCAGAAGAGTTCGCGGGTATCGCGCGGTCCGAAGTCGTCCTTGGCGGACACACCTTCGACCAGTGCAGCCCTCGACCAGGGGTTCACTGAAGAGCCTTCCGGGGGCGGGGCGAGCGCCGTATCGGACTGGAAGTGCTGGACCGCCGCGCTGATTGCCGCAGCTTCCGCGGCAGTGGCGGAAGGACCCTCGAGCGAGACGCTGATCTCGAGCCCTGACATTCTCAGAGCGGGATGTTGCCGTGCTTGCGCTTGGGCTGGGCGACGCGCTTGGTCTCGAGGGTGCGCAGGGCCTTGATCAGGATGGGCCTGGTCTGGCGAGGCTCGATCACGTCGTCGATATAGCCACGTTCAGCAGCGGCGTAGGGGTTGGCAAAGTGCGCCTTGTAGTCGGCGATCAGCTTGGCCCGCCGATCCTCGGGAGTGGGCGAGTTCGCGATGTCGCGGCGATAGATGATGTTGACCGCGCCCTCCGGGCCCATGACCGCGATTTCAGCGGTCGGCCAGGCGAAGTTGAAGTCGGCCAGCATGTGCTTCGATGCCATCACGTCGTAGGCACCGCCGTACGCCTTGCGGGTGACCACGGTCAGCTTCGGCACGGTCGCTTCCGTGTAGGCGTAAAGCAGCTTGGCGCCGTGGCGGATAATCCCGTTCCACTCCTGGTCGGTGCCGGGCATGAAACCGGGAACGTCGGTGAAAGTGATGATCGGGATGTTGAAGGCGTCGCATGTGCGAACGAAGCGGGCGGCCTTTTCAGAAGACTCGATGTCGAGCACACCGGCCTTGAAGGCGGGCTGGTTGCCGACGATTCCGACCGGGTGGCCGTCAAGGCGGGAGAAGCCGCAGATGATGTTCTTGGCGAAGTGCTCGTGGACCTCGAAGAACTCTTCGTCGTCGACGATCTTGGCCACGACCTTGCGCATGTCGTAAGGCTTGTTCGGATCGTCTGGAACGAAAGTGTCGAGTTCGGGATCCTCGCGGTCAGGGTCGTCGGCGGGCGCCTGGCGCGGCGGCAGCTCGAGGTTGTTCAGCGGCAGGAAGCCCATCAGGAAACGAACGTCCTCGAGGCAGCTCTTTTCATCCTCAGCGGCGAAGTGAGCAACCCCGGACTTCGAATTGTGGGTCATCGCCCCGCCCAGTTCTTCGAACTCGACCTCCTCACCGGTTACGGTCTTGATCACTTCGGGGCCGGTGATGAACATGTGGGAGGTCTCTTTGACCATGAAGATGAAGTCGGTCATCGCCGGCGAATAGACCGCACCGCCGGCGCATGGACCCATGATCACGCTGATCTGGGGGATCACTCCCGAGCTGGCGACGTTGCGGGCGAAGACGTCGCCGTAGGCGCCGAGCGAGACCACGCCCTCCTGGATCCGGGCGCCGCCCGAGTCGTTCAGGCCGATCACCGGCGCACCAACCTTGGCAGCCAGATCCATCACTTTGCACATCTTTTCGGCCATGACTTCGCCCAGAGAGCCACCGAAGACGGTGAAGTCCTGGGAAAAGACGAAAACCTTGCGGCCGTCGATCGTGCCGTGGCCGGTGACCACCGCATCGCCGTAGGGGCGACGCTTGTCCATCTCAAAATCGTGGGTGCGGTGGCGGACGAAGGTGTCAAGCTCCTGGAAGGAACCATCGTCCAGCAAGACGTCGATCCGCTCGCGGGCAGTCAGCTTTCCTTTGGCGTGATGTTTCTCGACAGCCTCTTCGGAGGCCGAATTGATCGCCTGCTCCCGCATGTCACGCAGCTGCTCAAGCTTTTCTTCGTGGGTCTCGGGACTCTTCTCGCGCATTATCGGGTCAGTCTATTTGCAAGCGACCCGGCCTCGTCGCTAGGCATCGAGCCACCGACTGCGGCCTGATCGTGACTTGTGTGATCTGGCCTTCCTGACTTTCACCCGGGCCCTACTTCTGCAGCACGGAGCCTTTGCCGTGATCCACGCCTTCCCCTGGCACGGCGATTGACCCGGACCTTGAACTTCCGCTTGACGGCTGAGCCCTCTGGGACCACCAGCCGGATTTACCGCCTCTTCTTCGGAGCCAGCCTGATTGCGCTCACGTCAGAGTCGGGCGGGTCAGGGCAGAAACCCCAGTCGGTCTTGCAGATCGGCTCGAC
>CALEMO010000400.1 GCA_937910825.1 uncultured Solirubrobacterales bacterium
GGATCCTTTTCAGACTTCTTCGGCAAGCGCTTCTATGCGGCGTTCAGGTCCCGGAGCACGGTCTGCAGGATGCCGCCGTTCTGGATGTAACGGATCTCGTTCGGGGTGTCGAGTCGCACCGTCGCTTCGAAGGTGACCGCTTCGGCCCCATCACGCTGCGCAGTCACGGACACCGACTTGGTTTCACCGTTTTGAAGATCGCCGATCGTGACCGTCTCTTCGCCGGTCAGGCCGAAGGATTCAACCGACGTCCCTTCGGGGAACTGCAGCGGCACGACGCCCATGCCGATCAGGTTGGACCTGTGGATGCGCTCGTAGCTTTCGGCGATCACGGCCCGGATCCCGAGCAGCATGGTTCCTTTTGCCGCCCAGTCGCGCGATGAGCCCGATCCGTACTCCTTGCCGGCGAGCACGACAAGCGGCGTGCCTTCGTCCACGTATTTCATGGCCGCTTCGTAGATGCTCATCTCGCCGCCACCGGGATAATACCTGGTGAAACCGCCCGATTTTTCAACCATCTGGTTGCGCAGACGGATGTTGGCGAAGGTTCCTCTGACCATTACTTCGTAGTTGCCACGGCGTGAGCCATATGAGTTGAAATCGCCGGGACCAACTCCCTGTTCGATCAGCCACTCACCGGCCGGGCTCGACTTCTTGATCGCACCGGCGGGCGAGATGTGGTCGGTCGTGATCGAGTCACCGAGCACCGCCAATACCCGGGCCGATTCGATCGGCTCTATACCGGGCGGATCCGCCGGCATGTCTTCGAAGAAGGACGGCTTGCGTACGTAGGTGGAGTCCGGCCAGGTGTAGCGGTCACCTTCAGGCACTGATACCTGCTGCCAGTTCTCGTCGCCCTTGAAGACTTCCCCGTAGTTCTCCGTGAACATCTCACGGCGAATCGACTTGCCTACGACCTCGGCGATCTCTTCGGTATCCGGCCAGATGTCCTTGAGATATACGGCGTTTCCGTCGGGATCCTCACCGAGCGGGTCGTTGATGATGTCGATGTCCATCCGGCCGGCCAGCGCATAGGCCACGACCAGCGGCGGCGACGCGAGGTAATTCGCCTTGACGTCCTGGCTGATCCGTCCTTCGAAGTTGCGGTTGCCCGAAAGCACGGAGCAGACCACGAGGTCTTTCTCTTCGACGGCAGCCGAAATCGCCGGGTCGAGTGGACCCGAGTTCCCGATGCAGGTCGTGCAGCCGTAGCCGACGAGGTTGAACTGGAGCTTGTCCAGGTATTCGGTGAGCCCGGCGCTGTCGAGGTAGTCGGTGACCACGGTCGAACCCGGCGCGAGCGAGGTCTTCACCCAGGGCTTGCGACTCAGGCCCTTGGCCAGGGCGTTGCGGGCCAGCAGGCCGGCCGAGACCATCACGTAGGGGTTGGAAGTGTTGGTGCAGGATGTGATCGCGGCGATCACTACCCGGCCATGGTCGAGGTCGAATGAAGTCCCGTCCTCGAGGGTCACCGGCACCGAATCGCTGGAAGTACGTTCGGCCACCGTCGCGGGGGATCCCCCGGTCGGGGCACCATGGGGTTTGCCGACATCGTTCGTCCGGCCTTTGGCCGGCGGGTCGGAAGCAGGAAAAGACTCATCCAGGGCTTCGTCGTAAGGACTGAGCTGCTCGGCTGCTTCGGAGTCGAATTCCTGGAGGGCTTCCAGGAAGGCGGGCTTGGCATCGCTCAGGGAGACCCGATCCTGGGGACGCTTGGGTCCGGCTATGGAAGGGACCACCGAGTCGAGTTCGAGTTCGAGCGTATCGCTAAAAACCGGGTCTTCCGACTCACTCGTATGGAACATGCCCTGCTCGCGGGCATAAGCGTCGACCAGTTCGATCGTCTCGGTCGGGCGACCGGTCAGTTCGAGGTAGCGCAGGGTTTCGGCGTCTGGCGGGAAGATCGCGCAGGTAGATCCGAACTCGGGTGACATGTTGCCCAGGGTCGCCCGGTCTACAAGCGGCAGCTCGGCCAAGCCGGGGCCGTAGAACTCGACGAACTTGGAGACCACACCGCGCTCGCGCAACATCTCGGTCACGGTCAGGACGAGGTCGGTCGCGGTCGCACCGTCGGGCAGCTTGCCGTAGAGCTTGAAGCCGACAACCTGTGGCAGAAGCATTGAGATCGGCTGGCCGAGCATCGCGGCCTCGGCTTCGATGCCGCCGACACCCCAGCCGAGAACTCCGAGGCCGTTGACCATCGTGGTATGCGAGTCGGTGCCGACCAGCGTGTCCGGGTAGGCGGCGAGTACCCCGTCAACTTCGCGGCTATAGACCACCTTGGCCAGGTATTCGAGGTTCACCTGGTGGCAGATGCCGGTAGCCGGTGGCACGACGCTGAAGTTGTCGAAGGAGCTCTTGCCCCACTTGAGGAACTCGTAGCGTTCAAGATTCCTCTCGAATTCGCGCTCGGCATTCGTCTGGAAGGCCATGCCATTGCCGAAGGCGTCGACCTGAACCGAATGGTCAATCACGAGGTCGACGTCTACGAGCGGGTTGATCGCGCTCGCGTCGCCACCAATTTCATCCATCGCGTCGCGCATCGCGGCGAGATCAACCACCGCTGGCACACCGGTGAAGTCCTGCATCAGCACGCGGGCCGGCTGGAACGGAATCTCGTCGTATGGCTCGGCCTTGCTATCCCAGCTCGCAATCGCTTCGACGTCCTTGGCGCTTGCCGATACCCCGTCTTCGAGGCGCAATACGTTTTCCAGCAGGACCTTGATCGAGTACGGAAGCCTGGCGACGTCGAATCTGGCCTGAAGTGCGTCAAGCCGGTGGATTTCGTAGGTCTTGTCGCCAACTTGAAGATCGGCGCGGGCTCCGTATGAATCGCTGCTCATGGCTTCGTATCTCTGTTCTGTCGTTTATCGCTTGTCGGTTTGACCGGCGGCGAACTTTTCGGCTGTCTTCTGGCCCGAACTGCCCGACTGCATCCGGTAGGAGAGGCTCGGGCTGACCAGGCCCAGGTGGGCCGCAACCTTTTGGGTGACCGGCGCAACCGTAATCTCGGGTCGATCGGTACGGATCGCCCGAAGTACTGCGCCTGCCACTTTTTGTGGGGTCGTCGTGCCAATTGCTGGCGACAGCGATACGCCGGAATCGGCAAACATCCCGGCATCGCTGACAAATCCGGGAGTGACTAAGGTGATCCCCACCCCGGTTCCCGCCAGGTCGCCCTTGAGGCCCAGGGCAAAGCCACGGATCCCGAATTTCGAGGCGTTATAGATAGAAGACCTCGGACTCGCAAGTTTGCCGGCCAGGGATCCGATCATCACGAGCTTGCCCGAACTTCGCTCGAGCATCGCCGGCAGCAGTGCCTGACAAAGCAGAATCGGTGACTCGAGGTTGATCCGCAGCATTCGCTGGATCTGTTCTTCAGTCAGGTCGCTCAGCTTGCCGGTACTCGGCAGGGCCGCGTTGGCGATCAGGCAATCAACGTGGCCGGCCCGCACCGCCAAATCCGCCGCCGCGCCCGGCTCTCCGAGGTCCGAAGCGAGCACCGAATGCCCCTGCCCCGGAAGAGCGTCGGCCATCGAAGCAAGCGCCCCTTCACTGCGGGAGGAAAGAATCAAGTGCGCACCGTCCCGCGCAAGGTGCTGCGCCATCGTCCGGCCGAGTCCACCGGTCGCGCCCGTCAAGAGAACCTTCTTGCCTTTGATGTCCACAAGGCAAACCTAGCACCGGCCGGATGGTCAATCCCGCTGGCAGCAGCAAATCCCTGCTCAGGGGAAGGTTCAGGCCAAGTGTTAGCGAATTACGAGCAGATCGTCTATGATTGCCCAAGTTCAAAACCGAGACGCCGAATTTCTGGTCTATGTGGACCGGAAAACGGGGGAACCAAGTATCTGGGGCGAACTCACCACCGTGGTGAGAGCGCAGGCTCCTAAGAGCGCTAGCCCGACAGCTAACCCCGTAGGCCGACAAAGGAGATCGGTATCACCTCTTTTCGCGCCAACAAGCAGTTCAAGTCAGGATTTGCCTCAGTCGCCAGCCTCGCCGGGCTGGCCTTCGCTTTGATCTTTGCCGTCGCACCGAATCAGGCCGCGGCCAAGTGTGCCGAGACTTCGAGCGGTGGACTCACGACCAACAGCGCTAACTGCGCCCCGGTCAAGAAAGCGAAGCTGGTCAACGGCAAAGCAATCGCTCCTGCTTCCGCCCCGGCCCGCGTCAAGCGGGTAATCGCCTGGGGAAACCGGATCCGCAACAAGCCCTACATCTACGGTGGCGGACACTCAAGTTTCTTCGACAAGGGTTACGACTGCTCGGGCACCGTGAGCTTCGCGCTGCGCGGTGGCAAGTTCGTCAAGAGCCCGATGCCTTCCACCGGCTACATGAAGTGGAAGAAGCGTGGCTCCGGAAAGTGGATTACCACTTACTCAAATCCCGGACATATGTACCTCGTAGTCGCCGGACTTCGCCTTGACACATCGATGACACCCGGGAACGGACCCGGCTGGAGCGCCAACATGCGCTCCGCATCCGGCGAGTATTCGGTCCGCCATCCCGGCGGCTACTGAGCCGACACAGCATTCCCCAGTCCAGAAAACGCCCCGGTTTCCGGGGCGTTTCTCTTGCAGTGCGCGGTGGAAGTCGCATAGTAGGGTCAACGGATGGACGATAGATCGCTTGGCAGTGAAGGTCTCAAAGTTTCGGCAATCGGACTCGGGTGCATGGGCATGTCCGACTTCTACGGTGAACATGACGATGCCGAATCGGTCGCGACCATCAAACGGGCGCTCGACCTTGGTGTCTTCTTCCTGGACACTGCTGACATGTACGGAATCGGCAGGAACGAGGAGCTGATCGGGCCGGTAATCGCCGGCCGTCAGGATGAAGTCGTGCTGGCGACCAAGTTCGGGATCCAGCGCGACCCCGACGATCCGAAGAAGCGCCGGATCAACGGCCGTCCCGAGTATGTACGCGAGGCGATCGACGCTTCGCTTCGTCGCCTCGGGCTCGATCAAGTCGATCTCTACTACCAGCACCGGGTCGACCCGGATGTGCCTATCGAAGAAACGGTCGGGGCGATGGCCGAAGCAGTCGGGGCCGGCAAGGTGCGCTACCTCGGTCTCTCCGAGGCTTCTGCGGACACGATCCGCCGCGCCCATGCGGTCCACCCGATAACCGCGGTCCAGACCGAATTCTCGCTTTTCGAGCGTCATGCCGAGAAGGAAATCCTGCCGGTGGTCCGGGAGCTGGGGATCGGATTCGTCCCGTATTCGCCTCTCGGTCGTGGCTTCCTCACCGGCCGTTTCCGCTCGGCCACGGACTTCGGCGAAGGCGACTTCCGCAACAACAATCCCCGTCTCAGCGAGAATATTGGTGAAAACATCGCAATCGTCGAGGAGATAGAAAAGATGGCTGAAGCCCAGGGAGCGACTCCGGCCCAGCTGGCAATCGCCTGGGTGCTGGCGCAGGGAGACGACATCGCGCCGATTCCCGGCACGAAGAAGGCCAGCCGTCTCGAGGAGAATGCCGCCGCCGCGGACATCGAGCTGACCGCGTCCCAGCTGGCTTCGCTCGACGCCCTGCCAACGCCGGAGGGTGACCGGTACGCCGATATGAGCAGCATCGACGTCTGAACGTGGATGCGTCAGGAAGCGGTGGTTCCAAGCCCCCACCACCGCCGTTCACGGCCGAGCACGAAGAACTTCGGCAGACAGTCCGCCGCTTTGTTGAATCGGAGATCGAACCGAACGTAGCCGAGTGGGAAGAGCGTCGCGAGTTCCCTCGAGAGCTTTTCGACCGCTGCGGCGAACTGGGTTTTCTCGGCCTGAAGTTCCCGGACGAATACGGCGGTCAGGGTGGCAGCCACCTGCACGATGCGATTTGGGTCGAAGAGCTGTCGCGAAGGGGGGCCTCAGGAGGGGTCGGGGCGGGACTGAACGCGCATACCTCGATCGCTATGCCGCCGATCTTCAACTTCGGCGACGAATGGCAGAAGCAGCGCTGGCTGGTCCCGGGGATCAGCGGCGAGAAGATCGGAGCGCTCGGCATCACCGAACCGGGCGCCGGATCGGACGTCGCTTCGATCCGGACCACAGCGAAAAAGGTCGACGGTGGCTGGCTGGTCAACGGCAGCAAGACATTCATCACCAATGGCGTGCGCTGCGACTTCCTGGTCTGCGCCGTGAAGACCACCGAAGCGGGAGGTCATGGTGGCATCTCGTTCCTGGTGCTCGAGAACGACATGGATGGTTATGAAGTCACTGGCAAGCTGGAAAAGCTCGGTTGGCATTCGTCGGACACCGGTGAGATCGGCTTCGAGGATGTCGAAGTACCGGACAGTCACCTGCTGGGCCAGGAGAACTGCGGCTTTCAGTTGATCATGGCCAACTTCGCCTGGGAGCGACTGTTGATGTCAATTGGCGCGATCGGTGCTATGGATCGCCTGATTGAGTTGTCAATCGAATACTCCAAGCAGCGGGAAGCTTTCGGCCGGCCAATTTCTTCCTTCCAGGCAACCCGGCACAAGATCGCCGACATGGCCACCTCCGCGGCCGCCTCCCGGGCCCTCACCTACGACACGCTGCGCCGGTTCGAGAAGGGCGAGACAGTGATCAAGGAGGTCTCGATGTGCAAGCTGCTGACCCAGCGGGCGCTGGTGAAGATCGCCGACGAAGCCCTGCAGATCCATGGCGGTTACGGCTACATGCGTGAATACGAGGTCGAAAGAGCCCTGAGGGATGCCCGCCTCGGCCCGATCGGAGGAGGCACCGACGAAATCATGCGGGAGATCATCGGCAAGAACCTAGGCCTCTGAATCGTTTGACTTCACCTAACCGGGCCTGATCTACACCTATACGATGCCGCCGGATCCAAGTGGCGCAATCGGCTACTACTGGACGGCGATCGACTTCCGAACCGGGGAGACCGCCTTCTCGAGATTCGCCGGAGCCGGACTGCTGTTCAACAACAACTACTCCGCGATCAACATCGCCCCGGATGGGGCCGCCTACATCGGCGTGATCGGCGGAATAGCCAAACTCGAAGACGGCTAGCGGATTCCCGGATAGATCGTCACGTCATTTGGGTGACGATCGCCCCGAGAACCGGAGGGGCTGGCGGCAGGGGGTCCTTGCGCCAATCGACCATCGGGATAAGGGCGAAATATACGCCCTGATCCTGATCGTCGATCAACCCACCCGGAATCCTCGGGATGGGGCGGGTGAAGATGAGGCGGCCGATCCTGGTACCTCCAGGGGCAACATCGGGAGCATCGCTCTTGAGAGCCAGAGCCTCCTGCCACGGCCACCAGAAACTCGGCCGTTCCCACCACGCAAGTGGTTCCCGGGGGCCGCTTGCCCCCTCAGCCACCTACGTCAGGGAGATCATTACGTGCTTGATGTTGGTGTAGTCCTCGAGGCTGTACATCGACATGTCTTTGCCGTATCCGGACTCGCCGTAGCCGCCGTGGGGCATCTCGGGTGCCATCGTGATGTGGTCGTTGATCCAGACCGCACCGAAGCGCAGGGCGTTGCTCACCCTCATCGCACGGCCGACGTCGCGAGTCCATACCGATGAAGCCAGGCCGTACCTGGTGCCATTCGCCCAGGCGATCGCCTCGGCTTCGTCGGTGAAGCGCTGGACGGTCAGTACCGGGCCGAAGATCTCATTCTGGATCAGCTCGTCGTCCTGCTGGAGATCAGCGACCACGGTCGGCTCGATGTAGAACCCGGGACGGTCGGGACTTCCACCGCCGGTGGCGATCTGGGAATGGCCCGGGCGCCTTTCGAGCAGACCGGTCACGTGCTCGAACTGCTTCTGTGAATTAACCGGGCCGAGCATCGTTGCGGCGTCGTCAAGGTCGCCCATCACGTAGCCGCCGGCCTCGGCCGAGAGGCCGTTGACCACGTCGTCGTAGACCTTGGGGCCGGCGAGGATTCGGGTCGCGGCTGTGCAGTCCTGGCCGGCGTTGAAGAGGCCGGTTCCGGCGATCGTCTCGTAGACCACATCGAGGTCGGCATCGTCGAATACCACGACCGGAGCCTTGCCGCCCAGCTCCAGGTGAACACGCTTCAGGGTATCGGCCGATTCGCGGGCGATCCATTTACCGGTATTGACCGAACCGGTCAGCGAAACCAGCTTGATGTCGGGGTGGCGGACCAGGGTGGAACCGGCCGGATCGCCATGGCCACCAATGAAGTTAGTGACACCGGGGGGAAATACCTCGGCGCAGATCCTGGCCAGGACGTGCAGGGTCGAAACCGGTGTCGACTCAGCGGGCTTCAGCACCAGCGTATTACCGGTCGCCAACGCCGGACCGAGCTTCCAGGCGGCCATCATCAGTGGATAGTTCCAGGGAGTGATCTGGGCGACGGGACCGAGCGGCTCGCGCCGGATGAAGGAGGTTCTTCCTTCCTGATACTCCATCGCCGCTTTGCCTTCGAGGTTGCGGGCGGCGCTGGCGAAGAAGCGGATGTGGTCCGCTGTTGTCTCCAGCTCCTCGTCGATGAATGCCTGCCTTGGCTTGCCGGCATCAGCCGACTCGACGTCGGTCAGCTCATCGCCGTTTTCGATGATCTTGTCAGCCAGGGCGAGCAGCCGGTTTGAGCGCTCAGCCGGAGTGGTGGTCGCCCAGCCTCCTTCGAAAGCCGCTTTCGCGGCGGCCACCGCACGATTCACATCCTCTTCGCTTGACAGCGGAGATGAGGCGATCACCTCGCCGGTGGACGGATTGATCACATCTTCCGTCGCACCGTCGGCGGCATCGACGAATTCTCCGTTAATCATGTTCTGCAACACGATCTTCTCAGTGATGGGCATCAGGTTCCTCTCGTCTTACTTGGTGGCTCGGGCGCTGCTTCAGTTCCAGCCGAGCGCTTCGTCGAGCGCAACGTATTCGGTTCCGACGCCTTCAGCGACGGGGGCATGCGTGACCTTGCCGCCGGCGACGTTTACCCCGGGCTCCAGGCCCGGGTCTCTGGCAATTGCTGTCCGAAGGCCGTGGTCGGCCAAGGATAGAGCGTAAGGCAGGGTCGCGTTGGTGAGCGCGTGGGTCGATGTGATCGGCACGGCCCCCGGCATGTTGGCCACGCAGTAGTGGATCACGCCGTCGATCTCGAAGGTGGGGTCACGATGGGTGGTCGGCCTCGAAGTCTCGAAGCAGCCACCCTGGTCGATCGCAACGTCGACCAGCACCGCTCCGGGCTTCATCAGACTCAGCTGGTCGCGACTGATCACAAACGGTGCGCGGGCCCCGTGGACCAGCACCGCACCGACCACCAGGTCGGCCCGGGGAAGCAGCTCTTCGACTGCGAGCGTCGTCGAATAGACGGTCGACGCCTCGCGTCCGTAAGCCATGTCGAGCTGGCGAAGCCGGTCGAGCGAGCGGTCGAGGATGAAGACGTCTGCGGCCATGCCCATCGCAATGAAGGCGGCGTTGGTGCCCACGACTCCGCCGCCGATCACAACGACCGTGGCCGCGGCTACACCCGGCACACCGCCGAGCAGGATGCCGCGTCCGCCGAGCGGCTTCTCGAGCATGAATGCCCCCGCCTGGGCCGCGATCTTGCCGGCGATCTCGCTCATCGGAGCCAACAGCGGCAAGCGACCCTCTGCGTCTTCAACCGTTTCGTAGGCGACGCAGGTGGCCCCGGACTTCTGCAGCCCGCTTGTCTGGTCAGGGTCGGGCGCAAGATGCAAGTAGGTGAAGAGCAGGTGCTCCGGGCGCAGCATCTTGATCTCCGAGGCCTGAAGTTCCTTGACATGGAGGATCATCTCGCCGGCGTCGAAAACAGCGGCGGCGTCCGGCACGATGCGTGCACCCTGGGCCTCGAAAGCAGCGTCGGTGATCGCACTGCCTTCTCCGGCCGTCGCTTCGATGAAGACTTCGTGGCCGTGCTCGCCCATTTCCCGCACTCCGGCCGGCGTGATCGCCACCCGGTACTCATCCTGCTTGATCTCCTTCAGGACTCCAACCTTCATGCCGGTCAACCCTCTCTCGTCAAAATTCGTTTACGCGGGCCGGTTCATCACAGGATCTACAGGACTACTTGATCATTCGCCTTGAAGCTTCTTCCAAAACGGGCCGCAGTACGTCGTGGATCTCTTCGAATTGTTCGGTATCCGAGATCAGCGGGGGCGCAAACTGGATCACCGGGTCACCTCGGTCGTCGGCCCTGCAGATCAGGCCGCGGCTGTAGAGCTCGCCCGAGAGGTAGCCACGCAAAAGTTTCTCGGCGTCGGGGCCGTCGAAGGACTCCATCGTTTCTTTGTCCTTGACCAGTTCGATCGCATGGAAGAAACCGGCGCCGCGCACGTCGCCGACGATCGGAATGTCGCTCAGCGACTCGAGCATCTGCCGGAACTCGTCTTCCTTGGCCAGGACATGTCCGCAGAGGTCTTCCTTTTCATAGATCTCGATATTCGCCAGCGCAACCGCCGCGGCAATCGGGTGCCCACCAAACGTAAAGCCATGGGCGAACGACTCGTTGCCTTCGTAGAAAGGTTCGGCCACCTTGTCGGAAGCGATCATCGCGCCCATCGGCACGTAAGCCGAAGTGAGCGCCTTGGCCGTGGTGATGATGTCCGGCTGGTAATTGAAACGCTCGCAGGCAAAGTAGTGACCCAGTCTTCCCCAGGCGCAGATCACTTCATCCGAAATCAACAGCACATCGTGGCGATCACAGATCTCGCGGACCCGCTGGAAGTAACCATCGGGCGGCACGAAACAGCCGCCGGCATTCTGAACGGGCTCGAGGATGACCGCAGCCACTGTCTCCGGACCTTCGAAAAGGATCTTCTCTTCAATCGCGTCGGCCAGCAAGATCGGATCCCGGTCGCCCGGGTAGCGGTACATGTTCGTATTCGGCACATGGCGCGTTCCCGGGGCGAGTGGCTCGAACTGTGATCGCAGGCTGGTGATTCCCGTCGCCGAGAGCGCTCCGAGGGTGGTGCCGTGGTAGGCGACCTCCCGGGCAATGATCTTTGCCTTCTGCCCGTTTCCACGCAACCGGTGGTAGTTGCGGGCGAGCTTGATCGCCGATTCAACCGACTCGGCACCGCCGTTAGTGAAGAAGACCTTGTTGAGGTCCCCCGGGGTCATCGAAGCTAGCTTCGATGCGAGCTCGATCGCTCGCGGATGCGCGTAGCTCCAGATCACGAAGAAATCGAGTTCGGCGAACTGCCTGGCGGCGGCTTCGGCCAGCTCCGGTCGCCCGTGGCCCGCGTTTACGCAGAACAGCCCGGAGAGACCATCCAGGTAACGATTGCCTTTGTCGTCCCAGACATAAGAGCCTTCACCTCTGGTGATAACCGGGATCTGGTGCTCGTCGTCGTACCCGCCCATGCGGGAAAAGTGCATCCAGAGGTGCTTGCGTGCCTCATCCTGAAGATCCATACCTGCTGCGGTCTCGCTGGGCATAACGGTTGACACTATTCCTCCTTGTTTCAGCCACCCCGGGCGGGAAGCTCAAAGTTGTGCATTCAGACTAGATGCCGCCATACCTATAGACAAGCCGACATAACGTATATCCGAGAAGCATGCTTTACATGGAATGTCAAAGTTATGGCCACAATACGATGACAACCGAGCAAAGCAATAGGCTGGCGCCCAGAAAGCGATCTGGGGAGAACAGTGGAAGCTGGTACCGGAGCGGCCGTCGCAGAAGAGCAGGAAATGGCCCACCTGAAGAAGGACGCGATCAGCTTCACCGACGGTCTGGTGATCGCGCTCGCTTCAACCGCGCCAGCCTATTCGCTGGCCGCGGTAATCGGTTCGATCGTCGTGCTGGTAGGCCTCCAGGCACCGGCCGCGCTGATCGTATCGTTCGTCCCGATGTTCTTCATAGCGTCGGCCTTCTACTACATGAACCGCGCCGACCCGGACTGCGGAACCAGTTTCTCCTGGGTGACCCGGGCGATCGGACCACAGACCGGCTGGATGACCGGATGGGCTATCTGCGTGACCGGAATC
>CALEMO010000401.1 GCA_937910825.1 uncultured Solirubrobacterales bacterium
GTGCGGTCGCAGAGCTCAGTTGAGCCGTTGCACGGCCCTCCGACTTCAAGGCCGGCCGAAGCGGTTGCCGGCACCAGCACCAAGACTGCCAGGGCAGCGGTTATCCAGGCAACGAGTTTCCCTTTTGAGGCGCGCATCTACGTATGATCGCATTAACGGCCAGGCACCCGGACAAGGGCCGAATCAGGATTCGTCGAGCATGGCGATCACCCTCGCCGGTGCGCCGCTGCCGCCGACGATGCGAAGCGGCAGGCAGGAGACCGTGAAGCCGGCGGCCGGCAATTGGTCGAGGTTGACCAGCCGCTCGATCTGGGAATAGGCCAGGTCCATCTGGTGGGCCTGCCAGAACACGCCCCGCTCGCCTGATTCGATCGCGACCTGTGCCTGCATCCAAAGTGGACGGTCCCAGCCCCAGGCGTCGATGCCCATCACCCGTACTCCCTTGTCGTAGAGCCACTGGGTCGCCGCTCCGCTAACACCCGGGCCATGGGCCATGTACTCAACGGAATCGATCCAGCGGTCGCATCCGGTTCGTACCAGCACGATGTCGAGCGGCTTCAGATCGTGTCCGGTGGTTTCGAGGGCAGCCTCAACGTCCGGGACGTCAATCACCTCGCCGTCGGACCGCCCGTCGAAATCAAGCACGACCCCGGGGTTCACGAACCACTCCAGGGGAAGCATGTCGATCGTCTCGGCGGGTTCGCCTTCGATCGTCGAGTTGTAGTGGTAAGGCGAATCGACATGGGTCGAGTTGTGTGTGCCGAAGCGGGTGAAGAACTCATTTGCCCAGCCTTCCCCGTCGCGCAGTAATTCGCCGCCGACTCCGAACAGGGTCTTGATCGCTTCGGCGCCTTCCTGGTGGTCGCTGAACTCGATCCCGGTCCGCAGAACATCGGGGGTATCGCTTGGGCTGGCAACGATCGGCGCCGAGAGGTCAATGAAACGCATGAAACGATCATAGGTCGGCCGCAGCAGCCCTGCCCGTCACGGCGACATCCACTGGCCTGCGTGTTTAGCATTGGCTAATGCTCGAGCGCGTCTTCAAATCTGCGATGAAGTCCCTTCCGGGGCTCGCTGCAGGCCTGATTCTGGGGCTGCCGGACCGTTGGCTGCGGCTGCTTTTCGGTAGCCCGCCCGCGGCGGCGGCTGGCCTCAGGCCGGACGCATGGGCAATCTGCCGGCTGGCTGCGACGGTTGAAGAGCCGGCGGATCAGCTCGATCCGGCTCGGGAACGCGCCAGGACCGACCGGATGTCCCAGGCGGTAGCCGCAGAGATCGAGCATCCGGTGGTCACCGAGGACATCGATCTGAGGCCGGATGGCGAAGCGCTGGCGGCCCGGCTCTATACGCCGGCGGGGGTGTCCGCGCAGGGCCCGCTGCTGATCTGGTTCCACGGCGGTGGCTGGGTGGTCGGCTCGCTTGATAGTCACGAATCCCCCTGTCACATGCTTGCCGTGAAAGCCCGAGTTCGCGTGCTGTCGATCGACTACCGACTGGCCCCCGAGCACCCGTTCCCCGCGGCGCCTGAAGATGCGCTGGCTGCCTGGACTGCGGTCGAAGAGGACCCCCCGAGATTCGGAACCGAACCGGGAGGTATAGCGGTCGGAGGCGACAGCGCCGGCGGCAACCTTGCGGCCGTGCTCTGTCAGGACTTGAAAGGAAGTGGTGCGAGCCAACCGAAGGCACAGGTATTGCTTTACCCGGTGACCGAGATCGGATCCCAGCGTGAGTCGATGAGCACTTTTTCAAGCGGTTTCCTGCTGACCCGGCAGCGCATGGAGTGGTTCAACAAGCAATACGTGCCGGCCGGCGCCGAAGAAGATCCGAGAGCGGCACCCCTGCTCGCGACCGACCTGACGGGTCTCGCTCCGGCCTATGTCTCGACCAGCGAGGCCGACATCCTGCGCGATGAAGGTGAGGCTTACGCAAGACGTCTGATGGAAGCCGGGGTGGAGGTGCGGTATGACCGGCTGCCCGTGGCCCACTCCTGGTTCAACCAGACGAGGTCGCGTTCCGCCCGGACCGCCCACGGGATACTTGCTTCGAACGTGAAGTCCCTGCTCAACGGATCTACCTGACGATGAATACGATGGTCTGATGCCCGCGAGCGCCGAACAGATAACGGTCAAGCTGCCCGACGGAACTCCGCTTGAGCTGGAAGCCGGAGCCACCGGAGCCGATGCCGCGCTGGCGATCGGCGAGGGGCTGGCCCGCGCCGCCCTGGCGATCAAGGTCGGCGACGAGGTTCGCGACCTGAGCGCGCCGGTAGCCGACGGCGAAGAGATCTCGATCATCACCTCACGCGATCCCGAAGGGCTGGAAGTGATCCGCCACGACGCCGCCCATGTGATGGCCACTGCCGTCCAGGAGCTGTATCCGGGGACCAGAGTGACGATCGGACCGGCGATCGATAACGGCTTTTACTACGACTTTGAATTCCCCGAGGACGTGAAGATCACTGACGCCGAACTGCCAGCGATCGAAGCAACGATGAAGAAACACATCAAGGCCGACGAGAAGTTCGAGCGGCGTGACGTCCCGGTGGCCGTAGCGATCGAGATTTTCAAGGCCCAGGAAGAGAGGTTCAAGGTCGAACTGATCGACGACCTGATCGCCAATGAAGGTGCCGAGACCGTCTCGCTCTACCGCAACGGACCCTTCGAAGACCTCTGTCGTGGGCCACATGGTCCCGGTACGAAAAAGATCAAGGCGATCAAGCTGAACTCGGTCGCCGGTTCCTATTGGAGGGGCGATGAGAACCGGGAGACGCTGACCCGGATCTATGGAACCGCCTTCTTCGACAAGAAGGACCTGGCCGAGCACCTCGAGCGGATCGAGCAGGCCAAAGCCCGCGACCACCGCCGACTCGGCCCGGAGCTCGACCTCTTCATGTTCGACCAAGTCGCTGCCGGCATGCCTTTCTGGCTGCCCAACGGCACCGTCCTGCTCGAACTGATCGAGCGGGAAGTGCGGATCCAGCTTGATCGCAGCGGCTACCAGGAAATTGCCACCCCACATGTGATGGACGAAGAGCTCTGGCATCGCTCGGGCCACTACGAGAACTACGTCGACGACATGTATTTCATGGAAGTCGACGAGCGCCGGTTCGCCCTGCGCCCGATGAACTGCCCCGGGGCCTGCCTGGTCTATGGCCACGAACGTCATTCATACCGGGACCTTCCTTTGCGACTGGCCGAGTTTGGCCGGGTCACAAGAAATGAGCGCGAGGGCGTGCTGCACGGGTTGCTGCGGGTCCGGGCCTTCACCCAGGACGATGCGCACGTCTACTGCACCGAAGACCAGATCGAGTCGGAGGTCGCCGACATCTGCCGATCTATCGACGAGCTGTACGCAAGGTTCGGCTTCGAGGATGTCTCGGTTGAGCTTTCGACCCGTCCCGAAAAGTCGCTGGGCAGCGACGAGTTGTGGCAGAAGGCAGAAGCCACTCTTGAGCGTGCGCTGGAAGGGCAGGGCCGCGAGTACAAGGTGAATCCCGGCGATGGGGCCTTCTATGGCCCGAAGATCGACTTTCATGTCACCGACGCCCTCGGCCGCTCCTGGCAGCTGGGTACATGCCAGCTCGACTTCCAGATGCCGGAGCGATTCGACCTGACTTTCACCGACGCCGAAGACGGCCGACAGCCCCCCGTGATGATTCATCGAGCGCTTCTCGGCTCGATGGAGCGCTTCGCGGGAATCCTGATCGAGCACTACGCGGGCCGCTTCCCGACATGGCTTGCGCCGGTCCAGGCGATGATCGTGCCGGTGGCCGACCGCCACATTGACGACGCCCGCCAGATCGCCGCCGGCCTGCGTGAAATGGGCGTTCGAGTGAAGGTGGAAGAGCGCTCGGAATCGGTCGGAAAGAAGATTCGTGCTGCCGAACTCGGCCGATATCCCTACATGCTGGTGGTCGGTGATCGCGAGGTCGAAGCGGGGGAAGTCTCGGTGCGATCCCACGAAGACGGTGAACTCGGGTCTATGAGTGTTGAAAAGTTCTGTATGCTGATCAACACTTGAATCTTTGCTTCGAACAGAAACCCTTCACGTTCGCCCCGGCGGACCGATATCCAGCTTGCCCGTCCGCTTGAGTCTTCCTTTGGCTGCTAGCTAGTGCCAGTTCCGCGCAGGTTCGATCGACGTCCGCCGGAGCGGGATTCGACTCGTATAAACGAGCGCATTCGCGTGCCCAAAGTCAGGCTGATCGGAGCCGACGGCGAGCAGGCCGGAATCATCGCGACCGATGACGCCCGGCAGATGGCCCGCGACGCCGATCTCGATCTTGTCGAAGTCGCCGCCGGCGCCAAGCCCCCCGTGGCCAGGTTGCTCGACTACTCGAAGTACAAGTACGAGCAGGACCAGAAAGCCAAGGCCGCCCGCAAGCACCAGACCCAGGTCAACGTACGCGAGATCAAGTTGCGTCCGAAGATCGCGGTCAACGATTACAACACCAAGAAGGGCCACGTCATCCGGTTCCTCACGAACGGGGACAAGGTCAAGGTGACGATCATGTTCCGCGGTCGCGAGCAGGCTCATCCCGAGCGCGGCCGCGACCTGCTCTTCCGGCTGGTGGAGGATCTCGAAGGTCTCGCCACGATCGAAAGCAGGCCGCTTCAGGAGGGCCGCAACATGAGCATGCTGCTGGGACCCCTCAAAGGAAGCCGTGAAAGCGGCGGAACAGAAGGCCGCCGATGACGTCAAGGACAACGGCAAGGACAACGGCAAGAAGGATCAGGCCGAAGACGCCGTGCCGGACCATCCGCAAGCGGTAAAGCCGGACGCTGTCGCACCCGAGGCAGACGAACCCGAGGCAGACGAACCCGAAGCCAAGGTCGACGAACCGGCAGCCGAACCGGGCGCCTGACCCGAGCTCAGTCGGCCGACTGGCCGACTATCAGCTCAGCAATACGACCCGCAGCTTTGCCATCCCAGAGGGGAGGAAGCTCTGATGCTCCACCCGCCGCAGATTCCAGCAGGCCCGTGATTTCGGGGATGCGGGAAGGATCGAGGCCGAGCATCGTATTCGTACCGAGTTCGACCGTGACCGGCCTTTCCGTATTGTCGCGCAGGGTGAAGCAGGGCACGCCAAGGTAAGTCGTTTCTTCCTGGATGCCGCCAGAGTCGGTCAATACCGCCGCGGCGTCAGCTTCCAGCGAAAGGAACTCCAGGTATCCGACCGGATCGACCAGTTGCAGGCCCGGGGCGGTATCCGAGCCTTCGGCTTCAAGCCTTGCCCGGGTGCGTGGGTGGACCGGAAACAGCACCGGGACGCTCGCCGCGACCAGATTCAGAGCGGCGATGGCTTCGAAAAGCAGTGGCCCGTCGACCAGGGCCGGGCGATGCAGGGTCACCAGCAGAAAGCTGCCGGGTTCGAGGTCGAACTGCCGGCAGGACTCGAGCGGCCGGAAACGGTCCTCCATCGCCACCAGGCTGTCGATCATCGTATTGCCGACGAAGTGGGTCTTTGAGGCCGGTATCCCTTCGCGTTCGAGGTTGACCAGCCCCTCTTCGGAATGGACGTAAAGCTGGTCGCTGATCGAGTCGGTCAGGACCCGGTTGATTTCCTCTGGCATCGAGCGGTCCCAGCTGCGCAGGCCTGATTCGAGGTGGGCCACCGGTATGCCCAGCTTGACCGCGGTCAGCGCCGCCGCAAATGTCGAGTTGACATCACCGGGTACGACCAGCAGGTCGGGACGGCCGTCCAGGAGCAGGGGCTCGAGGCGCTCCATGACCCTGGCGGTCTGCACCGCATGGGATGCCGAGCCGACTTCGAGCATGTGGTCGGGGGCGGGTACGCCGAGCTGCTCGAAGAAGATCGCCGACATCATGTGGTCGTAATGCTGCCCGGTGTGAACGATCACCTGCTCGGTCTCGGGGGAACGGCTCTTGATGGCGGCGATCAGCGGAGCC
>CALEMO010000402.1 GCA_937910825.1 uncultured Solirubrobacterales bacterium
GGCCCAGATGTCTTCCTCCTTCCCTCGGGCAGGCGTGGTCCGGTTCGACGGCTGGCAGCACGTCAACTGGACCTCGGTCGAGTCGTCCTGCGTCAACGACCCGATCACCAACTTCATCTTGACTGGAAGGAAGCCGAGCCCGCTACGGCTGCCTCTCTGCCCGTTCGCACCGCCCGGCCCACCGGCGGGCCCCTAGGGCAGCGAGCGCCCGGTTGCCGCCAGAAGCGGGGGCCGGGTCGACCGGCTTCAGAGCTTCACCTCGGCGGTTGGTTACTCCGAGAGTCGGTCCCAATTTCATCCGGGTGCCTCAAGGCGGCGTGGAAGAAGAGACGGTTGCGACTGTCAATCAGACAGTTGCCGGCTCGAACTCACCCTTGGCAGGCAGCTTGCCGATGCGCGGTTCGCCGGTAAAGTCGGTCTTGCCCAAGTCGATCACATACGGCTTGGGATCGTAGAACGTCCGGTACGCGTACCGGAGTCCGGTGAGGTTGCAGACAGACGACCAGTCGGTGTCCTCGTCGACGAGAGTCGAAATCCGGCAAGGGGGCCCCGTGCCTGGCTTTTCGGGCCGCCGCACAGCCGGCCGCGGTTGGCTGTGTAGCTGCGCCTGCGCCCGGAAGCTTTTTATGGTCTGAGGCAATGAGGCCATATATGCGGCCTCCGATGACCTGACGTGAGCTGGGGTTCGCTTAGTTCGGTACCTCAGCCGGTACCACGGTTTTCAGGAAGGTGCGTAGGTCGCTCTGACCGCCGCAGGAAAGGCCGTGCGAACACAAGACTCAATGACAATCTCCGCCTTGTTCCAATCTGCCGTGTTCATTTCTTCGGGGGAAGATCACGGTGTCGTCCGAAACGGGGGAGTTCCAGCTTGGTTCCGCCTGATTCTCAAGTCTTCGGCAGGTATCGCGCTCTAGGCCAAGTGATGTCGGTGTTCTAAATCGTGGCGCATGTGGTCTACGCTTGCTGACGTGGGAGGCAAAGAGGAGAAAGCCGAAGACATCGCACTCCGTCGCGTATACGTCATCCAGATCGCTCCGAAATGGATACCGGTAGTACGCCCCACATTCGATCCAGATGTCGAATGCCTATACGTCGGGCAAACCAAGAGCCCGATCGGCGCACGGTTCAAACAACACCGGCGAGGACACCCTTACACCAAGAAGGGAGGCGAGGCGGCCGCCAAGATCTTCCGGGATATCCGGCAGGCGCGCCTTGAGGTTGACCCAAGAGGAACCCTGATAGACGGAGAAGACACCTGGCTTCGGGGAGACCTCATGGATCACTTGGAGCCAGTTGAGGGAAAGCCTGAAGCACTCAAGTTAGAGAGGGCAACTGCAGATCACCTCCGCTCCCTGGGCTACAAGGTGATCGGTCCGAAGAAGAAGCGAAAACGGAAGAAGGCAAAGGCTTGACCCAAACCATTTCAAACGGGACGGCTCAAGCGTAGGCCTCGCCTAGGTATCAAGGGAGGCCGCTGAAGGCTTTCGGTCACCTTGTGACGAACCTCTATTGAACACTCGCTGGGCACTCGATCCAGTCAAGTCGCATGAAGTGGTGTAACCCGCTCATCGGGTCTGCGCTTAGCTTTTGAGTTGACCCACCTCCTTCCGGGTCGCCCCGGCCTCCTCCTCGAGGAGGAGGCCGATCGATTCCGCCGAGAGAATAGCCAACCGGCGTTCACCGGTTGCCGGGGTCAGGACTTCCGGACGACAGCGACTCGGCCGGGCCCTCAAGGAGTTCGCCCCCGCCCTCCGTAGTCGCGGTATCGAGGTGGAATTCGGCGACCGTCTCGGAGGAGTTCGCCAAGGCCTAACGCCAAAGACCCTCTGGCGAGAGAGGTCCTGGCGGTGGTTCCGAAGGGCATAGCGGGGGCAGGATTCGAACCTGCGACCTTCGGGTTATGAGATCGACGCCGAGAGGCACTGAGGTCCTTGGGAGGACCGCAGGGGCCGGTTTCAGTCGTTGTTCCGCTCGTTCCCGCTCAGCGCGGGCCGGGCACGCCGCGGAACCTGAAGACCTGCGGCTCCATGCCGGCCTGGACGAAGAACGCTTCGCCGTTCAGGTCAGAGGCGAAAAGCTCGACCGCTCCATCGACCACATCTTCGACCGGGATGATCGGGATGCCGCCTTCGGTCAGGCCATCACGGAAGTCCTTGATGATCCTGGTCTCGGCATAGCCCGGGCACAGTGCGTTGATCTGGATGCCCTCTTCGCTCAGGATCGGGCCCATCGAGCGAGCCAGCGCGACCACGGCGGCTTTGTTCGCCGCATAGATCGGATCGAACGGCACCGGGGCCAGCCCGGCAAGCGAGGCGGTTGCGACGATCGAGCCACCACCCGACTCACGCATCGCCGGCAGAACTGCATTGACGCCGAAGACGACGCCGTCGATGTTGACCCCCATCGCCCGCCGGTACTTCTCGAGGTCGAAATGCTCGGCCAGGCCGCAGCCGGTGGAGATTCCGGCGTTGAGGAAAGCCAGGTCGAGCCGGCCGAACTCCGAGACCGCGAGGTCGACCGCAGCCTGGTTGTCTTCGGGCACCGTCGTATCGGTGCGGATAAACTTCGCACCGAGCTCGGATGCGGCGGCTTCGCCTGCATCGTTTTCGATGTCGGCGAGTACCACCTGCGCGCCGCCTTCGATCAGCCTGGCCGCGGTTGCCCGCCCCAGACCGTTGGCTCCACCTGTGACCAGCGCGACTTTCCCTTTGAAATCCATTTGCTGAGTCTCCCAGAGTGCCGGACGATGCGGCGCCGAGGTCTTTAGGATGGGCCCTGCTGATTTGCAACGAGGAGAGAGGCAGCAAGTTGAATCCAAATCTGGCAAACCTTTTGAGCGCGTCCGCGGAGAAGTTCCCGGAGCGGATCGCGATCCGTCTGGACGACACCGCAGTCCCCTACGCGATGCTCGACGGCGCCACCAAACTTGTCGCCGGCCTGCTCTCCGCCAACGGCGTCCAGCAGGGCGACCGGGTGGGGATCATGCTGCCGAACGTGCCCCACTTCCCGATGGCCTACTACGGCGCGCTTCGACTCGGCGCGATCGTGGTCCCGATGAACGTGCTGCTCACCGCCCGCGAGATCAAGCATTACCTGAACGATTCGGGAGCCAAAGTGCTGCTCGTCTGGAACGACTTCTCACCTGAGGCCGAGGCCGCCTGCGAAGAAACCGGCACCAAGCTGATCAAGGTCGACCCGGCAGGCTTCATGGAGCTGATCGGCAGCGCCGAGCCAATCGCCGAGGTGGCCGAGGTGAAAGGCGGCGACACAGCTGTCGTGCTCTACACCTCCGGCACGACAGGCCAGCCCAAGGGCGCCGAGCTCACCCACAACAACATCGGCTGCAACGTCGACTCCTGCATCGAGCTCTTCGGACCGACCGAAGAGGAAGTCGTCTTCGGCGGTCTGCCGCTGTTCCACATCTTCGGCCAGACGGTCAGCATGAATGTGGTGATCAAGGTTGGCGCCGAGCTGACCCTGCTGCCTCGCTTCGACCCGGAAAAGGCCTTCGAAATCGTCCAGCGCGACAAGGTCACGATCATGATGGGCGTGCCGACGATGTATGCGGCGCTGCTGCATTGTCCGAAGCGCAAGGATTTCGACGTCGGCTCGCTTCGTCTTTGCGTATCCGGCGGCGCCGCCCTGCCGGGCGAGGTGCTGAAGGCATTCGAGGCCGAGTTCGGGTCGCCAATCATCGAGGGCTACGGCCTTTCCGAGACTTCCCCGGTGACCACCTTCGGCCGGCTCGACATGGAGCAGAAGCCGGGCACGATCGGCGTGCCGATCGAAGGCGTTCAGGTCCGCCTGATCGACGATGACGGCAAGGTAGTCGGAGTCGGCGAAAAGGGCGAGCTCCAGATCAAGGGCCCGAATGTGATGAAGGGCTACTGGAAGATGCCGGAAGCGACCGCCAAGGCGATCGACCCGGACGGCTGGTTTTCCTCCGGCGATGTGGCCACGGTTGACGAAGACGGCTACTACTCGATAGTCGACCGCAAGAAGGAGATGATCCTGCGCGGTGGCTACAACGTCTATCCGCGTGAAGTCGAAGAAGTGCTCTACGAGCATCCGGCTGTACGCGAAGCCGCTGTGCTCGGGGTGCCGCATACCGACCTCGGTGAAGAGGTCCTGGCAGTGGTATCGCTGAAGGAAGGCGAGTCAGCGACGGAAGACGAAATCCGCGCTTTCGCCAAGGAGCAGGTGGCCGCCTACAAGTACCCGCGGCACGTGCAGATCATCGACGACCTGCCCAAAGGCCCGACCGGCAAGATCCTCAAGCGCGCCATCGACATTTCCGCCTACGCCTGAGTCAGCGGCTCGGTGAGCCGATCCGCCGCTGGAGGGCGAGGGTCACGGTGCCCGAAAAAGTGAGCAGGGTGACGAAGGAGCGGGCCGCGAGACCTATCTGGCGGCCAACCAGAGCGACACAGGTTGCGCAGCTCGGCAGCAGGTCGGGGCTGACCAGCTTCGCACCGACGATCAGGATCTGGTTGCCGGTGATCACACCCAGGCCGGCGATGATGCCGGCAACCAGCATCAGCAGCACCTAGCGGGCGATCGGCTGCGAGTTGGCCGCGCCTCCCCCAGCACTTGCGCCCAGGCGAATCCTTGGTCCGGCTGGAGCGACATGCCGGGCTCACGCCGCGGAGCGACCACCTCCTGGCGCACGATCACGTAGTCGACGTCGTCGATCTTCATCCTGTTGAGCTCGTCGAGCATCAGGTCGGTCGCTTTCGGCGAGAGGTCAGCATCGATCACTCAGCGACCGTCGATTTCGTTGTGGTCGGCGGTGACCCGCTGCACCCCGTCGATCTCGCCCAGACGTGAGACCAGGACGGGCCTCGCTTCTTTTAGCATCCGCCGAAGGCTACTCCAGCCCATAGGATCGGCAGCGATGCCGAACCTGGGCACCATCGAAGCGGTCGAGCGGGCGAAGGCATACCCCTTCCGCCAGCCTGAATGCTCGTACCTGTTCAGCCACCACCGCGAGTGGCTGCTCGAAGGCCACCCCGATACGTGGCAGCTCGACCTCGAAGACCTGACTCCGGTCTTTGGCTATGGCTCCAACCCTTCCCCGGTCGCGCTCACCCACAAGTTTGCCTCGCTGCCCGACGTCGAGATTCCGGTGATCGCTTTCGACCTGAAGGACTACGACGCGGTCTACTCGAGCCATGTCTCGGCCGGCTACGTCGCCGCCGTACTCAACCCGTCGCCTGGCACGATCCTCCACGGCTTCATGACTTACCTGAACGAGGAGGAACTGGACCTGATGGACAGCTCGGAAAGCAGGGGAGAAAACTACGAGAGGCGCTACCTGCCGCAGGCAGCGGGCAGCTTCGAAGACGGCGGCACCCTCGAAGGAGTCACGACCTACGTCGGCCTTCACGGCTGCCTGGTGCTGGAAGGCTCGACCGTAGCGGTCGACGGCACCCGCGCGAGCGGACGCCGCTTCCCGACAAAGCCCCAGGCGGAGGTGCTCGGCCGGGTGATTGAGCAAATCGCCCCCGGGACCGAAAGCGACAACTTCATCGCCCGGACGATCGCCAGCCGCGAGCATCGCCGGACATGGACGGCCGCGCTCAAGGAATCAGAGCTGCACTCACCCGGCGGGGTCTAAGGACCTGCCGCTCTCAGGCGGGGGTATGGCGCTCGATAAGCGCTGCGGCTTCGGGCCAGCCGTGTCCGAGCTCGTCCCGGGTTGCCAGCTCGAAGTCCTGCTGGCGAAAACCGGGCGCCATGGTTGTGCCGAGCAGGCTCCACTCACCCATGGTCTCGGCTGCCTGCCAGGTGTTGGCCGGCACGATCAGCTGCGGTCGGTGTCCCTGCCTGAGGTCGGTCGCGAGGATCGCATCGCCGTAGTCCCGGCCCGGGCCGAGGATCGAGATCCTCGCCGGATCACCCATGTAGAAGTGGAAGATTTCCGGGCCAGGCAGCCGGTGGAACATGGTCGGCTCACCCTCCTTGAGCAGGAAATAGATCGCGGTCGAATTTCCGTCATCGAGCGTATTGCGGAACATGCCACCTTCCCCCGGCAGCGGTTCGAGCCCGAGATTCTCGACAATTTCCCGGTGGTTCATCGGGCAATCCTCAGCATCCGGCCGCCGCCGGCAATTGAGCGGCGAGGTTCTCCGTCGCCCAGCCGGCGATCTCGCTCAACATCGCCTGACCCGACTCGAAGCTGCCGTCATCCGGCATCGCCGCGAGCGTCACCACAATCGGCGCGCCGTCCAACTCGATCACCCCCATCTGCCGCCCTGATTCTGCTTCTTGCCCTGCTTCTTGAGCTTGTTGAATTCAGCCTTCAGCTCCTTCAACTCGGCCTTTGCTTTGGCGTCTTTCGCCCCCTGCTGGCGCGCCTGGTCGAGCTGCTCCTGGGTGGCTCCGTCGTGCCCGCCGCAACCGAAAGCGAAGATGTTCATGATTCGAAGCGGAGGGTCGTGCTCTTGTAGCGGCGGCAGTTGTTGCGGCCATTCGGTCCGAAGCGTTTCTTCGGGATCAAGGCGTAGTAGCGGCCCGATGGCACCGTCTTTTCGACGATCCACTGACCGGTGCTGGAGGCGCGGTCGCGGCCGATGAAGGTATCCCGCCGGCCGCGCTCACGGAAGACTTTGACCAGCCGACCCTTGCGGCATTTCGGCTTGTTATTACTGCTGATCTCACCGAGGAAGGCATCCGGGGTGCCGGAGAAGAAACCGAAAGAAGAGCTGGTCGAGAAGCTGCGGGCGGCGGCTGGGCCGGGGGTCAGGGCGAGAACGAAAAGTGCGAGCAGCAGGCATGCGGCGGCAAAGCCCACCGTCACTTTCGATTTCCCCCCTGCGAGAACCATGCTGCACCTTAATCGGGAACACGGCCGGACTGGTGAATCTTTTCTGACATAGGCTTAGCCGCGTGACCAAGCACCATCTAAAACCCCTCTTCGACCAGGTAGTGATCAAGGAACTCGAACCGGGTCAGATGCGCAAGTCCGGTCTAGTGGTGCCGCCGGGTACGTCCGACCAGCCGCCCCAGCACGGCATCGTGCTCGACGTCGGCCAGGGGGTCGACTGGTGGGAGGCTGCCGGAGTGAAGATGCCGGTCAGCCGCGGTGACCACGTGGTTTTCCCCGCTTCAGCGGGGGCCTGGGTCGAAGTCGACGACGAGCGCCTGCTGGTCTGTCGGGTGACCGAGCTCCTGGGTGTGCTCGACACCGCCGCCGAACAGGACTGAAGAACCGACTCTGACTGTCGCCGACGCCTGTCGCTGCCGGTAGCCGGGCCTCTCAATTTCACAGTGCTCGGGACAGCCTTCCCGAAGCGATCCTTCAGGCCGACTTGATTGTTTATTGGTCATCTGTTTATTATTATGCCAACAGACTTCGAATGAACTTCAAAGCGAACGGAGCGAACTGATGGATAGGAACGGAAGTATGGATCTCGAAACTGAAGACAGCGCCCTTCAGGTGTTGATGGACGGCGACATCGACAAGGTGATGTCCGGCCTCGACCGGATCATCGAAGCCGCCCCTTCCTACGAGAAGCTGTTCATGCGCTGGCAGCGGCAGCACTGGTCCACCGAAGACTTCGACTTCACCGAAGACGCCCGGCAGTGGAATGACCCCGACCTGATCTCTGACGAAGAGCGCCGCTTCATGCTCTTTGGCTTCTCGCAGTTCTTTCTCGGCGAAGAGCGGGTCACGGTCGAGCTGCTGCCTTTCGCCATGGGCGCGCCATCGCTTGAAGCCCAGGCCTTCCTCACCACACAGATCAGCGATGAAGCCAAGCACATGGTTTTCTTCGACCGCTTCTACCGTGAGGTGCTGGGCGTCGAAGCCGCCGACATCGGCTCGATGCTCGACTCCCAGCGGATCCACGTGAACAAGGACTGGGAGACGCTCTTCGACGGCATCCTCCACGACTGCGCCGAACGCCTGCGCCTGGACCCCACCGACTTCCCCGCCCTGGTGCGTGGCATAACCGTCTACATGATCGTGATCGAAGGCACCCTGGCCCTCACCGGAGCCCGCTTCCTGATCAAGTCGCTCAAGGAAAGGGAATGGCTGCCCGGCTTCACGGCCGGCTTCACCGCGGTCAACCGCGACGAGTCCCGCCACGTCGGCTTCGGAGTCAAGTTCCTCGCCGACGCGATCAAGGACGACCCGGCCAACGCCCGGATCGTCGAAGAAACCCTGCAGGAATGCCTGCCTATTGCTTCGCTGGTCTTCGTACCGTCCTGGGTCGAGGACCCCTACAACTTCCAGACCCCCTTCTACCACTCGTCGGAGATCTTCGAATACGCGATGAAGGCCCTCTCAAAGAAGCTGGCGGCGATGGGCCTCGACCCGGCGATGCTGGCCGGCGAGGCCGCTTGACCGCGACCGCAGAGGTCAAGCGCGGTCCGGGCCGGCCGTCAAGCGGCGCCCGGGAGCGGGTGCTCGACGCGGCGCTCGAGACCCTGCTCGAAGAAGGCTACGCCGGCCTGACCTACGCAAAGGTCGCCGACCGGGCCGGGGAGAACAAGTCGCTGATCTCCTACTACTTCGATTCCCGCCAGGGCCTGGTCGCGGCGGTGGCCGGGTTGATCGGCGAGCAGCTAACCCAGGAGGTGCTGGCCGAGATCCGGGGCTCAACGCAAGCGGCCGAGCTTAGCGAAGGCCTGGTCCGAGGCATCTGGCAGGTGATGGACGAAGACCCCCGGGTGGCCCGCCTCTACTTCGACCTGAGCGCCGTAAGTGTCGTCGACGACCAGGTCCGCGAAGCCCTGCGTGAGGTCAAGGCGAGATGGAGAGAAGTGATCGGCGAGTACCTGGCCAAGGCAGGTGTGCCAGCCAACCAGATCGACGCCACCGCGGCCTACCTGCTGGCTGGAACCCAGGGCCTGGCAATCGAAAGACTCGACGAAGAAGATCCCGAGCGCCTGGAAGCAGCCTGCAGGCTCTTCGTCCGGGCAAGCAGCCTGGCGATCAGCTCGAATCCCGAAGGTTGAACAGGCGGACCTCCGCCTCGTTCACCGCCCGGGGTTTGGTGCTGTCAGGGAAGAACTTGAGCCCGACCCCGTCGACCTCCATGGTTGAGGGGTGACGGGAGTAGACCGATTCCAGGAGTTGTTTGTGGCGTCGGCTGCCGTCGCCCTGATTCTAAAAGCTGAACGACGACCTGGTGAGTCCGGTGATCCACCTGCCGAAGCATC